>CAVIFD010000001.1:0-26404 GCA_963641545.1 bacterium
GTGCAATACTTACCACCCTTATAGATTTTGAGATACCATATAATGCTGGCAAACAAGATAATAGGTGATTCTACGAAGAAGTCGCCCTGCTTCTGCACCCACGTTTTATTGAGATTGAGCATAATCGTGTACGCACTCTCATAAGCGTCCGTAATATCCTCCATGAAGTCCGGGTGGATAGGATTGCAACGGTGTGAGCGTCGTGGGTCATCGAAGTTTATCACATAAAACTTCGGTTTCACCTTGTAGCCCTCCGGGTGGTTCAGCAGATGATTGTAGGCTATCGTGGACAAGTCGCTAAATTTGAAGTCGTACACATACATCGAGAAGCCCTTTTCAATCTGCTGCTTGATGAAATTATTTACCACTGCGTATGACTTTCCACTGCCCGGCGTACCCAACACGATGGAAGCCCTAAATGGATTCACGACATTGATCCAGCCGTTGTTCCAACGCTTTTTGTAGTAAAACCGTGTCGGAAGATTGACCGAATACTCGCTTTCGATAAGCCTTGTTTCCTGCATGAAACTCTCGTTCTCATTATTGAACACATCGTCCATGAGGTTATGCTTCAACAGGCGGCTCATCCACAGACCGCCCATCAGCAGGCAGACATAACCTGCACCAACGGTCAGGATATACAGTCCCGTCACCGCCTCTATCGGGAGCGGCAAAGCCAATATCCACCAGTTGAGGAAGAACAGCACAAAGCCAACGGCAAGGGCTATCCAGATTCGTCCCCAAGTGATTTTCTCACCTTTCACGCCCTTTGTCCCCAGACAGGACAGGGCAAGCAGGAGGACGGCAAACAGTTTCGTGTACAGTATGGAACGGAACAGCCCCGCCGTGCGGTTGAAGTTTATCAGGATTCTGTCCACCACACCGATGTCCACACCCCAAAGCCGGATGGCTTCGTAGCAGAACCAGTACACGTTCATGACCACTAAAATAATACTCACGGCACGCAGAAAATCCATGATTTTCGCCAATGCCCTCAAATCGTCTTCTTGTTGTGACATACATTGATTTTTTGATTGTTGATACTTTCGGTTACATTCCCAAGCCCTTGCGCTTCTTCTTTTTCTTCTTGCGCTGCATCGCCCGAATGAAGGCTTCCTCCTCAGCGTCCACTGCCGGACCTTCGGGGGCAAACAGGTTCATGCCACCGGAATGGCTCTCGTATTCCCATCCAGAATATCCTTGTTTGTCCTCTTGTCCCTCCACCGTAACGGAAAGAGAAATCGGCGGCTGTCCGGCATAAGGCAGCGTGAAGTGTTCCTGCAAGGCGTTGGCGGAAAGTTCCTTGCCCATACGCGAGCCGTTCAGCACGCAGCCCGTGCGGTGGTCGATGAACGTGGCTCCATAGATGCGCCCTTCCTCCGTGTAGCGCAGTACGGTGTCGATGCCCTTCCCTTTGAGGGTGGCTACAAACTTCTCCTTGTCATACGTGCCTTCCAACACGGAAAGGACGGTGCGTTTCGTCATGTCAGCAAGTTTCCTGTCCTTAATCTCCTGCTTGGAACGGGCAAACTTCTTCTGCACGGCTTCATAGCCGACGGACTTCCCGAACAGCGAGGACTTGAAAGGATTGCCGACCTTGTTGCCCTTATCGTCCGTAACGGAATAGACCAGCCCGTGATACTCACGTCCGCGCACATTGCCATGCGCTTCCTCCACCGTCATATTATATAAGGAAAGGAGTGCGCGGTATTCGCCCATCGTCTGGAAGCGGTACTGCCCGCTGATAGCCTTGACGATATTTCCCGCCTGCTTCTTTACGTCGCCCGTAGAGGCGTCCACCTTGTGCAGCGGCGTGTCAAGACGGCGGTTCTTGCGTTCCGCGTCGTGCAGCCCGTATTTCCGTTCCAATTCGCGTGTTATCTGCTTGCTCCGATAAAAATTGTTCCGAGTGTCTATGCTCCTGCCGTTCTCGTCCACCCTGACCGTCACAATATGCAGATGGTGGCGGTCGATGTCCTCATGCTTGAAAACGAGATACGGCTGGTTGCCGAACCCCATCTTCTCCAGATACTCCCGTGCGATGTCCTGAAGCTCTGTGTCAGTCAGAATATCGTCGGGATGCGGATTGAGCGAGATATGCACCACCGGTTTCTCCACCTTCGACCGCACGGGCATCATGCCGAGAAAATACTCCATAGCCCGGTGGATGTCCACCTTTCCCGTACCGTCATTGTAGATGCGGTTGGTCGTCAGAAGCTGCCCTTTCACCTCGTTGATTTTCTCCCCGTTGTAGGCAAGTGCGCCGTACAACGAGTTTCCTACACTGATTTTTGCGACCATTTTTCCTGCATTTCTCTTGAAAGTTCTACAATTTTACGGCTCAGTTTCACAAGTTCTACGGTCTGTTGCTCCAGCTTGTAGAGCAACGCCATCGCCTTTTTCTCGGAAAAATGCAGCCTCAGTTCCTTCACGACTTGGTTGTAGTTCGTACCTATCGCGCGGAACTGCGCATGAAAATCGGACAGTTTGGTGTAGTAATCCACCAGCGTCTTGTCCACTTTCAGCACCTTGAACGGCTGTCCGAAGAAGTGCGCCTTCAGGAAAACCGACTTGGCGTAAACGCCGGACTTCTCGAACATGGAGAGGAAACGGTTGTGTTCCTCCTCGCTGAAACGGACGGTGTAGCGGAACACCGCCGGATCGAGTTTGGGATTTCTCCCGCCTTTGTTTCTTCTTTTTTCACTCATATTACTTTGGATTTAGCGGTTTGACGGCATAAGCCGCCGCTTCGAGGCACAGACACCGCAGGTTTGAGAGGCTTCCCGACTTCGGAGGGTAAGCCCGCCCCCTGCAAGGGCAAGGCGTTTTCGTGGCGGCTCAAAATGTTTTGAGCGGCTGAAAACATACCTTGCTATGTTCAGGTGAACATAAAAATCCGTCGGGGACGGATTGGGGGAATGCCTTTCAAACTCCGGGCTGCGCCACCTGCGGCGAACCCTGCCGTTCGGGTGCAAAGTTACGCCCTTAACGCGGTATCGGACAGAGGCTTGACCCGGACAATCAGTGCCAACCGGCGCAACGTGCTGCCACTTGCCGGAGAAGTGATACGGATTCAAAAATATCCTTGTTTATTTGCAGCATGATTCAAGAAACGAACGATTTGAAGATATGGAAAAAGAAACTTTCAGATACCCGGCAAACCGCTTCGGCGGATATTTGCCGAACCGAATATCCGAACCGTCGGATACCCGGTTTTCCAGTGACGCGGTGATTCACGGATTCAATGACTTCATGACGCAATGCCGTCATTCATCGGTTATCCGAATCCCGGCTTCACCATTGAAGCGGATACGTGACGAACCGCCCGGATAATGATTCACGGACGCGGATATGTATGTCACCGCTTCCGTACAGGAACAGGAAAACAATTCATCAACCATTAAAAGCAATAGAACCATGAGTAATGAAATCTTCGTTGCATTCGCAACACAAAAGGGAGGCATCGGCAAATCGACCGTCACGGCTCTTGCCGCCAGCTACCTCCACAACGTGCAAGGTCACAATGTCGCCGTCATAGACTGCGACGCCCCGCAGCACAGCATCCACGGGCTGCGCGAACGTGAAACGAAACTTATCGACGAGAGCCTCTATTTCAAGGCACTCGCGTGTGACCACTTCCGCAAAATAAAAAAGAACGCCTATCCGGTCATTGCAAGCGACGCCCTTAACGCCCTTGACGATGCCGAAAGGATGCTTGCCGAAGAAGAAGTGAAACCGGACATCGTGTTCTTCGATATGCCGGGAACGCTGAAAAGCAACGGGGTGGTAAAGACCCTCTCGCAGATGGACTACATCTTCGCGCCCATGAGTGCCGACCGCTTCGTCGTGGAAAGCACCCTGCAATTCGCCGTGATGTTCCGTGACAACCTCATGACGACGGGACAGGCGAAAACAAAAGGGCTGTACCTGTTCTGGACGATGGTGGACGGCAGGGAAAAGAACGGGCTGTACGATCTGTATGAAGATGTGATTGCCGAAATGGGGTTGTCGGTGTTGTCCACCCGCCTGCCCGACAGCAAGAAGTTCCGGCGCGACCTCTCGGAAGAGCGCAAGAGCGTTTTCCGCTCTACCATCTTCCCGATGGACGCATCCCTTCTGAAAGGGAGCGGCATCCGTGAGTTCTCGGAAGAGATAAGCCGTATCATCAAACCTCAATGAGCATGGGCAGCAGGAAAGTGAACACCGAAGGCATCGACGAGGAACTGTTGATAGCCTCCATCGGCAGACGCAAGCAGGACGGGACCCTGTACCGTGTGCAGGAGCCGTCCGTGCCTGCCCCCGAAGAAGAGAGCGTCCCGGAAACGGAACCGCCGCCCACGGCATCCCCGTCAAGGGAGAAGGTGCAAAAAGACACCGCCCGCCGCAAACGGCAGGAGGACGACTATTCCGGTCTATTCCTCCGCCGCAACGAGATAAAGACACGCCAGTGCGTCTATATCAGCCGGGACGTACACAGCAAGATTCTTAAAATCGTGAACGACATCGCCGGACGGGAAATTTCGGTAGGCGGCTATGTGGACACCGTGTTGCGCCAACATCTGGAACAGCACAAGGAGAAAATAAACGAACTGTACAAGAAACAACGTGAAGATTTAATATGAATATGGATATGAATCAGGAAAAGAACCAGAAAAACAGAAGTCCGCACCATGACGGCGGAGGTATGCTTGCCCAAGTGCAGGCGAGTGTGGAAATCCTGTCGCCCGTGCCGGTAAGCGGCAAATGCGGCGAAAAGGACTATGAACGGCTTTTCATCCGTGAACCCGAAGTAAAGGCACGCGAGGGGAAGATGGCATACGTGCGCCCGGAGTATCACGACCGCATCATGCGCATAACCCGTGTGATCGGGCATGACAGGCTATCGCTGTCCGCCTACATCGACCATGTGCTTACACACCACTTCAACCAGTGCGAAGAGGCGATAAAGAGCCTTTACGCCCGGAATTACGATGCCGTATTTTAATCATCAAAAAGAAAAAGAAATGAGAAGAAAAAAGAATGATTATCGTGCCTTCCTGAAAAAATCAGGCTTCAAGGCAAGGGAAGGGAAACAAGTGTCCATCAGCAAAGAGACCCATGACAAGGTTGCCATGATTGTCCGCTGGCTGGGTGATGGTGAAGTCACAATGGCCGACTTCACTGAGAACGTGGTAAGCGAGTTTCTCCGTACCCACCGCGACGAACTGAACCGTATGTTGAACGCACTCCCCAGAGTAGAACTATGAGCATGACGATGATTCTCCTGACCGTATCGCTCAGCTGTAACCTGTGGTTCCTGTTCCTGCTGCTTTACGACCGTATCATGGAAACGAGATTCGTCCGCTTCCTTAAAGGCATTGCCGGGCTATGGCGGTCATTGGGCGGCACGGAGGTGAAGCAGGAAACGGTACGGGAAACACCTCCCGCAGAAACATCGGACATCATCGGCAAAAGCCGTTTCAGGATGGCATCAACCCGGACAACCGCTGCCATACCGACGCAAGAAGCCGCCACTTCGGAAAAAGGCATTGAGCTGTCGGAGGAAGAGGCTACTTTTGACGACGGAAACACGGAAACCGTGTCCCACCCGGCACAAGTCCCGGAGGAAAAACTCGATGAAACCTTCACGAGCATCCCGCCTTCGGAACTGGAGTTCGGGGAGGATGAACCGGAGGACGGAACGCCCGACACACCAAGAGCTACGGGGAGCAGTTTTGACGAGATAGACGATGCGGTCAGAGCTGCCAAGAACCCGGAAGCGACAACAGCAGAACGGGAACGTGCGGCAAAGGTCTTCTCCGATATGGAAGGAACGGAACTGTACGAGAAACTGATGTCCGGTTCGACGGAACTGAGCATCCGTATCAAGGGGCTTATCGAAGTCCGGCTGAAGAAACCGAAAAAGGAATTTACCGTACCCGACAACATTGACGAGTTCAATATCCGGGACTATGTATAACGGCTAAAAAAGAATGGAAATGAAAACGTAAGACAGCATCACACCACGCGCACGGCGGTACAAGGTACAGCCAATCCGCAACGGACACACCCAAGTCCGTAGAAACAAACGGGCAACCACTAAAACCAAAGCAAAGTAATCAAGTATCAACCGCCCGAAAAAGGACTATCCACCCTTTGGACGGCACAAAAAGAACAGTTTATGAACAAGAACATCAGACAAAAGTTAATCATCTCTGCGGCACTTATGATTGCCGCAACCGCCTCCGCTTTCGCACAGGGAAACGGTCTGGCAGGCATCAACGAAGCCACCTCTATGGTGAGTTCGTATTTTGACCCCGGCACGAAATTAATTTACGCCATCGGCGCGGTAGTCGGGCTTATCGGTGGCGTGAAAGTGTACGGAAAATTCTCGTCCGGCGACCCGGACACGAGCAAGACTGCTGCCTCGTGGTTCGGGGCTTGCATCTTCCTGATTGTCGCCGCCACTATCCTGCGCTCATTCTTTCTTTAATAAACAATGTATGGCTGAATACCCGATAAACAAGGGTATCGGCCGTCCGGTCGAGTTCAAGGGTTTGAAGGCTCAGTACCTCTTCATCTTCTGCGGAGGTCTGCTGGCTCTCTTCGTCCTGTTCGTCATCCTCTATATGGTCGGCATCGACCAGTGGATATGTATCGGCTTCGGCGCGGCATCGTCTTCCGTCCTCGTATGGCAGACCTTCGCGCTGAACGCCCGGTACGGCGAACACGGGCTGATGAAATTGGGAGCGGCAAGGAGCCATCCCCGATACCTTATCAACCGGCGGCGGATCACCCGATTATTCAAACGGCAACGAAAGGAAGAAACGACATGAGAAATACATCCAAAATGACAACACTGGAAAACAAGTTCCCCCTGTTGGCTGTGGAGCATGGCTGCATCATTTCCAAAGACGCCGACATCACGGTGGCTTTTGAGGTGGAATTGCCGGAGCTTTACACCGTGACGGGCGCGGAGTACGAGGCGATACACGGCTGCTGGTGCAAGGCTATCAAGGTGCTGCCGGACTTCTGCGTCGTGCATAAGCAGGACTGGTTCATCAAGGAACGCTACAAGCCGGAATTACAGAAGGACGACATGAGTTTTCTGAGCCGCTCCTTTGAACGCCACTTCAACGAGCGTCCGTACCTGAAACACTCCTGCTACCTCTACCTGACCAAGACGACGAAGGAACGTAACCGGATGCAGAGCAACTTCAGTACGCTGTGCCGGGGGCATATCATCCCGAAGGAGCTGGACAGGGAAACCGCCGGGAAGTTCATGGAAGCTGCCGAACAGTTCGAGCGCATCATGAACGACAGCGGCTTTGTCAGGCTGCGCCGCCTCTCCACCGACGAGCTTGTCGGGACGGAGAAGTCCGCCGGGCTGATAGAGCGTTACTTCTCGCTCATGCCCGAAGGCGACACGACCTTGCAGGACATCGACCTCTCGGCAAGGGAAATGCGCATCGGCGACAACCGCCTGTGCCTGCACACCCTCTCCGACGCGGAGGATATGCCCGGAAAGGTGGCTACCGACATCCGCTACGAGAAACTCTCCACCGACCGCTCGGACTGCCGCCTCTCCTTCGCCTCCCCCGTGGGGCTGCTGCTCTCCTGTAACCACATCTACAACCAGTATGTGATTATCGACAACAGCGAGGAAAACTTGCAGAAGTTCGAGAAGTCCGCGAGGAATATGCAGTCTCTATCCCGATACAGCCGGAGCAACAGCATCAACCGCGAATGGATAGACCAGTACCTGAACGAAGCCCATTCCTACGGGCTGACCTCGGTACGGGCGCACTTCAACGTCATGGCGTGGAGCGATGACGCGGAGGAACTGAAGCATATCAAAAACGATGTGGGTAGCCAGCTGGCGAGCATGGAGTGCGTGCCGCGCCACAATACCATCGACTGCCCGACACTCTACTGGGCGGCGATGCCCGGCAATGCGGCGGACTTTCCTGCGGAAGAGAGTTTCTACACCTTCATCGAGCAGGCGGTGTGCCTCTTCACGGAGGAAACCAACTACCGAAGCTCGCTCTCGCCCTTCGGCATCAAAATGGTGGACAGGCTCACGGGAAAGCCGCTGCACCTCGACATCAGCGACCTGCCGATGAAGCGGGGTATCACGACCAACCGCAACAAGTTCGTGTTGGGTCCTTCGGGCAGCGGCAAATCCTTCTTTATGAACCACCTCGTGAGGCAATACTACGAGCAGGGTACGCACGTGGTGCTGGTGGATACGGGAAACTCCTATCAGGGCTTGTGCGAGATGATTCGGCGCAAGACAAACGGGGCGGACGGCGTGTACTTCACCTACACGGAGGAGAAACCGATTTCGTTCAACCCGTTCTACACCGATGATTACGTGTTCGACGTGGAGAAGAAGGACAGCATCAAGACATTGCTGCTGACGCTCTGGAAGTCGGAGGACGACAAGGTGACGAAGACGGAAAGCGGCGAACTGGGCAGTGCGGTGAACGCCTACATCGAGCGTATCAGGGCTGACAGGAGCATCGTACCCTCGTTCAACACCTTCTACGAGTATATGCGCGACGACTACCGCCGTGAACTGGCGGAACGTGAGATAAAGGTGGAGAAGTCAGACTTCAACATCGACAATATGCTCACAACAATGCGACAGTATTACCGGGGCGGACGCTACGACTTCCTGCTCAACTCCACGGAGAACATCGACCTGCTCGGCAAGCGGTTCATCGTCTTCGAGATTGACAGTATAAAAGAAAATCGCGAGCTTTTCCCGGTCGTGACCATCATTATCATGGAAGCCTTCATCAACAAGATGCGCCGTCTGAAAGGCGTGCGCAAACAGCTGATAGTGGAAGAGGCTTGGAAGGCTCTATCTTCGGCGAACATGGCTGAGTACCTGCGCTATATGTACAAAACCGTGCGCAAGTATTACGGTGAGGCGATCGTGGTGACGCAGGAGGTGGACGACATCATTTCCTCGCCCGTCGTCAAAGAGAGCATCATCAACAACTCCGACTGCAAGATACTCCTCGACCAGCGGAAGTACATGAACAAGTTTGATGCCATACAGTCCCTGTTGGGTCTGACGGAGAAGGAGAAGTCGCAGATACTCTCCATCAACATGGCAAACAACCCGTCAAGGCTCTACAAGGAAGTGTGGATAGGACTGGGCGGCACGCAATCGGCGGTCTATGCCACCGAAGTTAGTGCTGAAGAGTATCTGGCGTACACCACTGAAGAAACGGAAAAAGTAGAGGTGTACCGTCTGGCGGAGCAGCTGGGCGGCGACATCGAAGCCGCCATCCGGCAACTTGCCGAAAGACGAAGGAATAAGTAAAAACCGATTCATCAACCCAAAAAGAAAATGCGTATGAGTATATCAAGAACGAAAATGCTGCAAGTCAGCAAGTGTTTAATCGGGCTGGCGGTCATGGTGCTGCAATCCTGCGATGTAGCGGACAACCGCCGTGACCTGCTTTGCGGGAACTGGGAAAGCGTGGAGGGCAAGCCCGACGTGCTTATCTACAAGGAGGGTGAAGCCTATAAGGTGACGGTGTTCAAACGGAGCGGCATCCGCCGCAAGCTGAAGCCGGAAACCTATCTCTTGCAGGAGGAGAACGGCAACCTGTTCATGAACACCGGCTTCCGTATTGACGTGTCCTACAACGAGGCGACGGACATCCTGACCTTCTCGCCCAACGGGGACTATGTGCGCGTGAACCCGAAACCGGACCATCCGATAGGCGAGCAATAAATAATGAAATCCACTAAAATCCAAAGTAACATGAGAACAAGAATAACACTTATTATCTGCCTGTGCCTGTTTGCAGTGGGCAGGGCAAGCGCACAGTGGGCGGTGATAGACCCGTCCAACATCGCGCAGAGCATCGTGAACACCTCCAAGAACGTGGTACACACTTCCACGACCGCCCAGAATATGATAAAAAATTTTCAAGAGACGGTGAAGATTTACGAACAGGGCAAGAAGTATTACGACGCACTCAAATCCGTGAACAATCTGGTAAAGGACGCCCGGAAGGTGCAGCAGACCATCCTGATGGTGGGTGACATCACCGACACCTATGTGACCAGTTTCCAGAAGATGATGCGTGACGACAACTTCACGGTGGAGGAACTCGGAGCCATCGCCTTCGGCTACACCAAGCTGTTGGAGGAATCCAACGATGTGCTGACGGAACTGAGGAACGTGGTGAACATCACCACGCTCTCCATGACGGACAAGGAGCGCATGGACGTGGTGGAACGCTGCTACTCCAAGATGAAGCGTTACCGCAACCTCGTGAGCTATTACACCAACAAGAACATTAGCGTGAGCTACCTGCGGGCAAAAAAGAAGAACGACCTCGACCGCATCATGGGGCTGTACGGGAACATGAACGAAAGATACTGGTAGCCTATGGATTTCGATAACCTTCACCAGATTCTGCGCTCGCTCTACGAGCAGATGATGCCGCTATGCGGGGACATGGCGGGCGTGGCGAAAGGCATCGCCGGGCTGGGTGCGCTGTTCTACGTCGCCTACCGGGTGTGGCAGTCGCTGGCGAGAGCCGAACCGATAGACGTGTTCCCCATGCTGCGCCCGTTCGCGATAGGCTTGTGCATCATGTTCTTTCCGACGGTGGTATTAGGCACGATAAACAGCATCATGTCGCCCGTCGTGCAGGGTACGGCAAAGATGCTGGAGGCGGAAACGCTGGACATGAACCGGTACCGTGAGCAGAAGGACAAGCTGGAATACGAGGCGATGATGCGCAATCCCGAAACCGCCTACCTTGTGTCGAACGAGGAGTTTGACAAACAGCTGGAGGAACTGGGCTGGTCGCCCGGCGACATGGTGACGATGGCGGGGATGTACATCGAGCGTGGGATGTACAACATGAAAAAGGGCATCCGCGACTTCTTTCGCGAGATACTGGAACTGATGTTCCAAGCCGCCGCCCTCGTGATAGACACCATCCGAACCTTCTTTCTCGTGGTGCTGGCGATACTCGGTCCGATAGCCTTCGCCATATCGGTGTGGGACGGCTTCCAAAGCACGCTCACGCAGTGGATATGCCGCTACATACAGGTCTATCTGTGGCTGCCCGTGTCGGATATGTTCAGCACCATACTGGCGAAGATACAGGTGCTGATGCTGCAAAGCGACATCGAACGGATGCAGGCTGACCCGAACTTCTCGCTGGATTCAAGCGACGGGGTGTACATCGTCTTCATGATAATCGGCATCATCGGCTACTTTACCATTCCCACGGTGGCAGGCTGGATTATCCAAGCCGGCGGCATGGGAAGCTACGGTCGTAACGTGAACCAGACGGCAGGACGAGCCGGAAGCATGGCGGGCAGCGTGGCGGGTGCAGCCGCAGGAAACGTGGTCGGACGTGCCGGGAAACTGCTGAAATAAAGGTATGGATTACGGGATTGGTATTCGCCTAAAAGCAACATACGTGTGTAGCCCGTCACGACATACGTATGCAGCAGCCTATTACATACGTATGTAGTAGCTCATCACATACGTATGTGGCAATCCATTACATACGTATGTAGCAAGTGGTCGCATACTAATCCGATTGAAAAACGATTAAGAACCGAAAAATAAAATCAAACAATGGAATTCAAGTCACTCAAAAACATCGAATCATCGTTCAGGCAGATACGCCTGTTCGGTATCGTCTTCCTCTCGCTGTGCGCCGTGATAACGGTATGGAGCGTGTGGAGTTCCTACCGCTTCGCTGAGCGGCAACGGGAAAAGATTTATGTGCTGGACAACGGCAAGTCGCTGATGCTGGCTCTCTCACAGGACTTGTCGCAGAACCGTCCGGCGGAGGCAAGGGAACACGTGCGCCGCTTCCACGAGCTTTTCTTCACGCTCTCACCCGAAAAGAGCGCGATAGAGCATAACGTGAAACGTGCCCTGCTATTAGCGGACAAAAGCGTGTACAACTACTATTCGGACTTCGCCGAGAAGGGGTACTACAACCGCATCATCGCCGGGAACATCAATCAAGTGCTGAAAGTGGACAGCGTGGTGTGCGACTTCAACGGCTATCCCTACCGTGCCGTGACCTACGCCACGCAGAAAATCATCCGGCAAAGCAACGTCACCGAACGCAGCCTCGTGACCACGTGCCGCCTCTTGAACTCGTCCCGTTCGGACGACAATCCCAACGGTTTCACCATCGAGGGATTCACCATCATCGAGAACAAGGATTTACAAACCATCAAAAGGTAACGGGCATGAAGAAAATCAGGAAATCATTTTGGCGTGCGTACTGGAAGCTCCACGACAAAAAGGAAATGCTGGCGGCAAAGCTCAAGGGCTATTTGGACGGTTTGCCCCCGAAGACACGCAGGCGTATCGTGCTGGCGATGCTCACCGCCTTTGCGGTGCTTGCCCTCTACACTTTCGGCAAAGCCGTCTATGACATCGGCAGGAATGACGGCAGCCGGATAGTAACAGACCATGCCGGACAGGTGGAACTGTCCGTAAAGCCGGAAAACAATCATAATGTAATACCTTATTTATATGGAACAGACGAAGAATGAACCTAAAAACGAGAACAAGGCGGCTCCCGACAACGGGAAACCGAAGAAGGAGCGCAAGCCGCTGACCGAAGCCCAAAGGCTGAAACGTCAGAAAATGATAGTGCTGCCCGCTATGGTGCTGGTATTCATCGGGGCGATGTGGCTGATATTTGCCCCGTCTTCCGACAAGGAGCAGCAACCGGGGACGGGAGGTTACAATATCGAAATGCCCGACGCGGACAAGGCGAACCGTCAGATCATCGGCGACAAGGCGAAAGCCTACGAGCAGGGGGCGATGGAGGAACGGCAGGAGAACCGCAGCCGCGCCATGCAGGAACTGGGCGATATGTTCGACCGAGAGGTGGCGGAAACGGACGGCGGCAGGGACTTCGACCTTGCCAATCCCGGAGGAACGGAAGAAACGGTGAAGTCCGCCCCAAAGACCATCCAGTCCTCCGCAGCCGCCTACCGCGACCTCAATGCCACGCTCGGCAACTTCTATGAGCAGCCGAAGAACGACAATGCGGAAATGGATGAACTGTTGGAGCGTATCGCCTCGCTGGAATCGGAACTGGAAAGCGAGAAAGGCAAGGCGTCTGCTATGGATGACCAAGTGGCACTCATGGAGAAGTCCTACGAGCTGGCGGCGAAGTACATGGGCGGGCAGAACGGCACACGGCCACCTGTCGGACAAGCGGCAGAGCCTTACCCCGTGCAGAAAGCCGGAAAGAACACGGCTGCACCTGTCAGGCAGGTAACGCATCAGGTGGTATCCTCGCTCTCACAGCCGATGAGCAACGCCGAGTTTGTCGCCTCCTTCTCGCAGGAGCGTAACCGCAGTTTCAATACGGCGGTGGGTGTCACGACCGTATCGGACAAAAACACCATATCGGCGTGCGTCTATGGGGCGCAGAGTGTGACGGACGGGCAGGCTGTCAAGCTCCGTCTGTTGGAGCCGATGGCGGTGGCGGACAAAATCATCCCCCGTAATGCGGTGGTGGTAGGCACGGCAAAGATTCAGGGCGAACGGCTCGATATTGAAATCACATCGCTGGAATATGCAGGCACGATTATCCCGGTAGAGCTGGCGGTGTATGACACGGACGGGCAGCCCGGTATCTTCATCCCGAACTCAATGGAGATGAACGCTGTCAGGGAGGTTGCCGCCAACATGGGCGGCTCGCTGGGCAGCAGCATCAATATCTCTACCAACGCCGGAGCGCAACTCGCCTCTGACTTGGGCAAGGGGCTGATACAAGGTACAAGCCAGTATATCGCCAAGAAGATGCGTACCGTCAAGGTGCATCTGAAAGCCGGGTACAGGGTCATGCTCTATCAGGACAGGAATTGAAAACAGAAAAAGTAACAACAAACCATTTTTTATTTACCACTAAAATCCAAAGTAATGAGAAAAGTAATCATCATGTTTGCCCTCGCTATGGGCATCGCAACTGCCAACGCGCAGGAGAATGTAACCGTTGGAGAGAACAACGGAAGTGAACAACCGACCTTGACAAAGGAGGTCTATCCGCAGAAGGAGGCGGACGGCGACCTGTATCACGGGCTGACAAAGAAGCTGACCTTCGACCGCATGGTTCCCCCGCATGGCTTGGAAGTGACCTACGACAAGACCGTCCACGTCATTTTCCCATCGGAAGTGCGCTATGTCGATTTAGGCTCGCCCGACCTGATTGCGGGCAAAGCCGACGGAGCGGAGAACGTCATCCGCGTGAAGGCTACCGTGCGTAACTTCCCGAACGAAACCAATATGTCCGTGATAACGGAGGACGGGAGTTTCTATACTTTTAACGTGAAGTACGCCACAGAACCGCTGCTGCTCAACGTGGAGATGTGCGACTTCATCCATGACGGCGAGAAGGTAAACCGTCCGAATAACGCACAGGAAATCTATCTGAAAGAGCTGGGCAGTGAAAGCCCGATGCTGGTGCGCCTTATCATGAAGTCCATCCACAAGCAGAATAAGCGCGAGGTGAAGCACATCGGCTGCAAGCGATTCGGCATCCAGTACCTGCTGAAAGGCATTTACACGCATAATGGTTTGCTCTATTTCCACACGGAGATAAAGAACCAGAGCAACGTGCCTTTCGATGTGGACTACATCACATGGAAAATCGTGGACAAGAAGGTGGCGAAGCGTACCGCCGTGCAGGAGCAGATTATCCTGCCGCTCCGTGCGCAGAATTACGCCACGCTCGTGCCGGGCAAGAAGAGCGAGCGCACGGTGTTCACGATGGCGAAGTTCACCATCCCCGATGACAAGTGCCTCGTGGTGGAACTGAACGAGAAGAACGGAGGTCGCCACCAGTCTTTCGTGATTGAGAACGAGGACTTGGTGCGTGCCAATACCATCAACGAACTTCAAGTGCGCTGACTATGAGAACGTACATCGCAATAATCATCGCGTCGCTTGCCCTGTTCACGGGGCAGGCGCACGCCCAGCGATGCCTGCCGAAGATGCAGGGCATCGAGGTCAGGGCGAACATGGCGGACGGCTTCAATCCCGGCGGCAACGACGGCGGGTACAGCTTCGGGGCGGCTCTTTCCACTTACACGAAAAAGGGGAACAAATGGGTGTTCGGCGGCGAGTACCTGTTGAAGAACAACCCTTACAAGGACGTGAAGATACCCGTGGCGCAGTTCACAGCGGAGGGCGGATACTACTTCAAGATACTTTCCGATGCCCGAAAAATCGTGTTCGTCTATGCAGGGGCTTCGGCTCTTGCCGGATATGAATCGGTGAACTGGGGCGAAAAGGTGCTGCATGACGGCTCCACGCTCCATGACCGGGATGCCTTCATCTACGGCGGTGCCGTGATGCTCGATGTGGAGTTTTACGTGGCTGACCGTATCGCCCTGCTTGCCAACATTCGGGAACGTTGCCTGTGGGGTGGCGACACGAGGAAGTTTCATACGCAGTGGGGCGTGGGCATCAAGTTCATCATAAACTGACGCACCGCATGGAACGGACGGAAATCGACGCTATGAGGCATATACCCCTTGCGGACTTCCTCGCACGGCTGGGACATGAGCCTGTCCGAAGAAGCGGCAACGAATTGTGGTATCGTGCGCCATACCGCAATGAGCGCACGCCCTCTTTCCGTGTGAACGTGGCGAAACAGCTCTGGTACGACTTCGGTCTGGGCAAAGGTGGCGACATCTTCACGCTTGCCGGGGAGTTTGTCCGAAGCGAGGATTTCATGGAACAAGTGAAATTCATAGCGGAAGCCGCCGATATGCCTATGCCTGTTCCCGAAGGGAGCAAACCGACTTTCCTGCCTAAACCGTCAGAACCTGCCTTTGAAGGAGTGGAAGCCGCTCCGCTGCTTCGTTCTCCACTGACGGATTATCTTGCGGAACGGGGCATCCCTTACGTTGTCGCATCACGCTACTGTTGCCGACTGAATTACGGTGTGCGTGGCAAGCGGTATTTCGCCGTCGGTTTCCAGAACGTGGCGGCTGGATATGAAATCCGCAGCCGTTTCTTCAAGGGATGCGTACCTCCGAAGGATGTGTCGTTGGTCAAAATGGAAAATTCTCCGGCTGACGTGTGCAGCATCTTTGAAGGATTCATGGACTTCCTTTCCACCGTCACGCTCGGATTGGAAACGGGCGACTGCCTTGTGCTGAACTCTGTTGCCAATGTGGAAAAGGCTATGAGATATTTAGATGATTACGAGCGCATAGACTGTTACCTCGACCGTGACGAAGCCGGACGGCGGACATTAGAAACGCTGAAAGAACGTTATGGCGGACGTGTCTGCGACCGTTCCGCCCTCTATGACGGTTGCAAGGACTTGAACGAGTATTTGCAACTGGCAACGAAAAAAGAACAATAACTTAAAAATCAAAAGACAATGAACATACTGAACAACAAGAACAAGAGAACATCAATCTTCAAGGCGTTGGCACTCTGCCTGTTCGCCGCCGTATCACTCACGCTCGTGTCGTGTGACGATGACATGGATATCCAGCAATCCTATCCCTTCACGGTGGAAATCATGCCCGTGCCTAACAAGGTGACGAAGGGGCAGACTGTGGAAATCCGCTGTGAGTTGAAAAAGACGGGCAATTACGCCAACACCCTCTATACCATCCGGTATTTCCAGTTCGAGGGAGAAGGTACGCTGAAAATGGACAACGGAATCACGTTCCTGCCCAACGACCGCTACCTGCTCGAAAACGAGAAGTTCCGGCTATACTACACGGCGGAGGGTGACGAGGCGCACAACTTCATCGTGGTGGTGGAGGACAATTTCAGCAACTCATACGAGTTGGAATTTGACTTCAACAACCGAAACGTGAAGGATGACGGGGTTATCACTGTTGTCCCCATCGGGAACTTCAAGCCCCTTACACGATGATGCGTGTATTCATGGCTATCCTCTGTTCGTTTCTGGCGGTCTGTTCCGTGTCCGCACGGGACAGACGCCATGAGGGAACGGACGGACAGGCGGCTATCTATCGGTTGCTGCCATTTGAGAGGGCGGTGCGATGCACGAAGTATTTTGAAGGCTGGCACTCGGAGAAACATCACCCGTATGTGGGATATGGGCATAAGTTGTTACCGGGTGAAAGGTATTCGGCACGTACCATGACGAAGCGGCAGGCGGACGCGCTTCTGCGGAAAGACCTACGGAAATTCTGTGCGATGTTCCGGCAATTCGGGAAGGATTCGCTCCTGCTTGCCACGCTTGCCTACAATGTCGGTCCGTACCGTCTGTTGGGGAGCGGGAAGATACCCAAAAGTACGCTGATCCGAAAGTTGGAGGCGGGCGACAGGAACATTTATCAGGAGTATATCGCTTTCTGCAACT
The DNA here is from genome assembly GCA_963641545.1 of bacterium. GTDB lineage: Bacteria > Bacteroidota > Bacteroidia > Bacteroidales > Tannerellaceae > Parabacteroides. Next base: position 17,355 of record CAVIFD010000001.1, read on the forward strand.
ACAAGGGTAAACGCCATGCCATGCTGCTCAAACGGAGAAAAGCGGAGTTTACGCTGCTGTATATTCCATAAAGAACTGACAAAATGACGGTAAAAGGTGTGCCGTATTCAAATTGGCACACCTTTTGCTATTCATTACAATGCGGGGAGATTTCAAATGTGTAGGCTCACTAAGCATTTGAGTATAGATTCGTGAGCCGGAGATGTCCGATATTAAACGTAACCTTCAAAAATTTAGAAGTATGAAAATTGAATTTTCAGAAAATGAATTTGCCAAGGTTATTGAGGTAGTCTTGGCTTTCATTGCAGGACTCCTTTGGTAAAACAAGTACAGGTGCGCTCACTATTCGAGCGCACCTTTTTTTATGTGATTCTTCTTTACAAGACTTCATGTTCTGTCTGATTGTTTCCATGATTAAAACTTGTTTTTGTGAATACTATCGAAGATTGGCACAGAGGTTTCTTTGCCTACTTTCTTTGTCCGCCATCATGCTCACTGAAAGAAAGTAGGCGGCTTTCGCCGCCCACCTCTCAAAAACGGGTGTAAAGCCCTGTCACCATCGTGAACATTTCTTCCAGCATATCGCAATATATCCCCTCGTGCGTTTCAATGTCTTTCGTCTTGCACTCGAATGTCTTTTTGCTGAACGTCCTACGGTAGAAGCGCATATTGTAGAGGTCTGCCCCTGCATCATAGATGATGTCAAGGCGGTTGGCACTCGTCTTGTTCCTCGCAAGGCTCATGCGTAAGCCGTTGCCCATGTCTATGAAGTCCTTGCTTCCCGTCATGGCGGCAAAGCGTCTGCCGCCTATCTGCTCCAAAATAGTCTTTGCTATCATATTCATTCTTCTCTGGTTGCTATGTTCGGGCGGTGCGGACACCGCCCGAATGTTCAAAATTCTGTTTTCTCGGCTATGGGGGTGTTCCGTTCCAACCATGTTTTCACACACTCCATATTGTACTCGCTCGTTATGACTGCCGTATGGTTGTCAATGGCGGTGAAACGTGTACTTTCGTAGTCCTCTACCCATCCTTTAAGGGTTTCAACTCCCCACGCTTCGGCATCATCAAAGATGCCGTCCAATTCCGTGATGGGCTTGCTGAACTTGACTATCAGCGTTTGGTAGCCTGATTCGTTCATCGCTTGTCCTCCTTTCCTCTTTTTGCCGTCAGCCACTTGTCCCGTGTGGCTCGGCACTCGTCCAACGTGGGTTTCACACAAGAGAACAATTCCCCGTCCGTGTGGCGGTAATCGTATTGCATAAGTGTCCGCTTACGTCTGCCGATACCCGTTTGGAACTTCTCGTATTTCTCTGTCCCTGCTTTCGTGCAGGTGCTTACTCCGTTGATGGTCATTCGTGTTGCCATAATCGTTGCTTTTGATGATTAGAAATGTACTGACAAAACTCTGTTCTGCATCACCATTTCGGGATTGCCCGTGTAGCGTTGGTGCAGGTAGAAATGGTGTGAGCCGAAGCCGAAAAGGAAGAACTTGTCAAGTTCATGCTTCTCGGAAAAGTCCTTTACACTTGCCCTTAACTGCTCCTCACTCTGACAAAAAGTGAGGAGGTTCATAAATTCAAGGAACATCGTGGGGATTTTATCGTCCCACAAACAAACCATGCTTTCAAATCTTACTTCCATATTGTTCTTTATTATAGGTTGATATTATGCTGCGTTCATCCGCTGACGGATAAGTCCGGCATTGTCCTCCACAAGCCGGATGATACGGTCGTGGTACTCGGTATTGGAATTGCATACCCCTCTGCTCTGTACCACTTTCAGCGTTTTCAGTGACACTTCTATCGTTTCAATCCGCTTTCCGTCAATGGTGGCGGAGAGGATTAGGGAGTCTTTTCTTCTATGGTAGCCACCCACGCAATGGTGCATGGCTTTTCCCTCTGCTTCCATTTCCTCCACACTCTCAATAACTTTGATAAGGATAAGGTTGTCGGAGAACACAAGTCCGAAGAAGATGCCTTTGGCTTTCAGATAGTTCTTCTCGTCCTCAATCGCCTTTTGCCGTTGCTGTTCCGTCCGCTCACGCTCCCTTTGCAGGTTACGTTTTCTCACCAACTTGTCGTGTTCCGCTTTGAGGTCGGCAGGGCAGACGTACTTCGGGCTGTTCGTGTCCTTGCCGAAATGACGCAGGAGGTCTATGGTGTCGCACCATACGGAGCCGTCCGAAATGGTGTAACCGTTGCGGATGCAAATCTTGACGGATGCCCAATACCGTCCCATGTCAAAGGAACTGCGGATATAGTGGCGCAACATGGCGTATTGCCCTGCCTTCAAGAGTGTTTCGGCTCGGCTGTCGGAAAGGATAGCCGTGAAAAGGTCATACGGCAGTGTGTTGTGGTAGTCCCCGTTGAAGCCGTTGCGTTTCAGTTCGGGGATGAAACGCTGTCGGGGATAGGTACACATAGGTGCTATATCGTATGCGTGAAGCCTGTTGTTCTTGCGCACCTCCATGTCGCTGTATTCAGACCATTGGTCGTAATACAACATTGACATACCACGCAGTCGGGCAACGGTCGTTGTCTTTCCATCGGGTGAAATCCACCTCTGTACCACTTCATAGATGGAATACTCGGCTGCTTGCCCTGCCTTGTATCGGGACTTGACGAAGAAGAAACGTATCACTTGGTACTGCTTGCTGGTGGTGATGATGGAGAAGTATTCGTTCTCGCTGAAAACACTCTTTCGGGTGCGCAATGCTTCCAACTGCATACCGCAATGGGGGCAGGTACATCCGCAAAGGGTGTCCACAAGGTCGTGGTCGCTCTTCCACGAATGTCCGCACTCGGTACAGATGTTCGTGCCGTCAGCTCTCTTGATTGCGTAATGCTTGAAGCAATGACGGAAAGCGTATGCCTTTTGCGTGGCGGTCAATCTCGGTAGTCGCTTGCTCAGATGTGCGACTTCCTGCTGTATGTGTGTTCTCGGTTTCATAAGCCTAAATCAAATAATGAGGGTTCTTGAATGGGTTGGGTGGTCGCTTTGGTAGCGGTTCTCGGCTTGTGGCGGTTCTGCAACTTGCGGACTTCCTCGTCTTGGTATTGACGGATTGCGTTTTGCCGTGCTTCCGCCTTTTCCTCTGCGGTGAGTTCCACCACATGGTTCACGGCTATCTGACACTGGATAGGCTTGCCCACCTCTATCTCGTTCTCGTCATAGTAGTGTACGGCTTGTCCGTATATCTCCCCGTCCGTGAAGCCGTTGCAACCGCTTTTCTGCACATAGTTCAGAATGTAGGTCACACAATCGTCTATGTTCTTGGCAGGGTTGCGGTAGTTCTTGGCAAAGAGCGCATCTTCTTCCGCACGTTGCTCCAAATACATCTGTATAGTTCTCTTGAAATGGTCTGTCGTTGTCATATCGCTGTCATTTTAGATTGTCTGTTTCAGTATCTCTCTCCAATATATCGGCTCCACCTCGCTCAAAAGGAAGTCCGTAAAGTCCTTCCGTGCGTCCTTGTTCAGTTCGTGGTAGAGTTCACGGAACACGGATATGTTGCCGTTGATGTACGTTCCCACCATGTACTCGAAGATGTTGCCCACCTCGTAGTATCTGCATTGTTGCTCCACTGTCTTGCTTCTTCTCTTTGCCATGTCGGTAAGGATTAAAGGGTGAATAACCAAAGAATGAAGCCGAAGAAGGCGATTGTGGAAAGGATAGCCACGATTATGCCTATCGCCACTCGGAACACTCCGTTTATTATCTCTCTTACGATGCCCCAAAGGATGCCGAATACCCAAAGGGCGGTGCGCATGGTTAGGGCGCATATCGCAAGCCCCATGTATTGCGCAATTTGTCTGAAGTCTGCCGTTGCTGTCATAGCCGTATCATTTGTTAAGTTCCACGATGTTGTCAATCCTGCCGTAAAGGAAATTGCGAAGTCCTGTCTTGTCCGTTGCCTTGTATTCCGTCCAATGTCCGTATTGGCACACGATAAACGTGCGGAGTACATCGGAAAAGTCAAACCTCCAGCCTTGCAAGGGGACTGCGCTCTTGAAATAGGTATTGCTGTTCACGTTGCGTGTAAGCCAATCCTTTTCCTCTCGGTTCATTCGTTCCCCGTTGTTCAGTTTCCCACGGAGATTATAAACCTTGCTGCCTTTCAGTGCTTCCAATGTCGGCACTTCCCAAGTCACGAATTTTGTTGCCATCGTTGTTTCCATATCCGTTCTGTTTTTTGATTTTTAATGCGGATTCAAGAGCTGAGGGAGTTGAGTTTAAAACTATCTTATCTGCCTCTCGTTTATCCGACATTTTTTTAATGCGTCTTTCTGTCGTATCGGTCGTTTTCGTTTCGGGTGCTTAAAAAGGTAGGGATTAAGGGATGCAAGGTTTTTCGGGAAAAATACTACTCGCAGGGCTGGAGATTTTTGCCGAAAACAGGAGGCTTGACCTTGCATTCCCGTCCAATCCCGGAATTACCTTTGCGCCCAGAACGGAAATGACTGCCTGATGCGGCTCACTGAAAGGCGCGAAAATGGAGGTAAACGGAAGTAGAGGCAGATTAGACTGAAAACTTCAAAAGAGAAATCCGTGGAAAAGGAAGCCCCCAACAAAAAAAGGATATAGTCGGTAGCGTGAAACCGGGCAAACCACCTGCAAGGAAGTATGGTTTTATCTGTCCGGCCGGACGTGTCTGGGCGGGCAGATAAAATCATTCTTCCCGGTTTGCCTGCTGTGGGAGACGGCTTGTTCCATTTATGGACAAGCGGTCATACACGGCTTTCCGCTTCCGGCTCAAAAGAACAGCGAAAAAGAAAAATCATCAGAACCCCGTAAAAGCACCTCTTTGGCATAAGCTCAAAAGAAATGAGCCTTGCCTCATCAGTCTAAACTGTTGCTTAGGCGTGAGGCAAAGCCCTTTTCTCCGCTTATGCAGTAGTCGGCACACGTTCGTTCAAAATCCTTTTGGGCGATGGTGTGCCGACGGATAAAGCCGCTTTTACGGAAAAACTTATATGAGAAAGAAAAAAAACAGGGAGATTCATATCAAAATCTCCCGTTTTATTGTTACTTTTGCATACGAAGAGTTCTTTGAAGGTTACGCAATGCGCAGAAGAATAATGCAGCAGATAACTAACTAAATCGTAACCTATTACTATCATGAGCGATTAACATGCGCTCATTTCCAATAAAATACACTCTTTTCGTAACTTCTAGATGCAAAGATACACACTTATCAATCATAATGCTCATTTTTACGCGTTATAATTGACACTTTTATGGCAAACGGTCACTTTCGCCTACACTTGATAGCGAAGTAGAATATGTACAGGAAAGCAGCCAACGGAACGAAGAAACCGACAGCCATATCACTCTCTCCGATGTAGCCCATCAGCATCGGACTGAAGGCTCCTCCGGCAACGCCCATCACTATGTATGAAGATGCCTTTTTGGTGTATGCGCCCAGTCCTTCCAAGCCAAGGGCGAAGATTGTCGGGAACATTATCGACATGAAGAAGAACGACACATACAGGGCATAAAGCGACACCGCCCCCATCGAAGCAACAACCAACGCCATACAGACGGCATCTGCCAACGCAAACAACGCAAGCAGACGACCCGGCGACATCCATCTCATGGTGAAGCTGCCCGAGAGACGACCAACCATAAACAATGCCATCCCACCGAACGCCAATATCCGCGAAGCCTCAATGTCTGTTATCTGCGGATCCATTTCCGTCACGTAATTGATGAAGAAGCTGAAGATACCTGTCTGCGCCGCACAATAGCAGAACTGTGCCGCCACTGCCCTCACGAACTGCCCGTGCTGCCACAGAGAACGGTCCGACGGTTCAGCTGCATCGCAGGATGCACCCCCCGCTTCCTCAGTCTTCACTTCCGGCAGGCGGGTGAAGAAGAACAGCACAGCCACCAGCAACACAACACAGCCTATCAGCACGTAGGGCTTCGTCAGCGTGAAGGGATCGTCTTGCGCTCCGCCAAAGATCAATGCACCGCCAACCAACGGACCAAGTATCCACCCGAGACCATTGAACGACTGCGAAAGGTTCAGACGCTGTGCGCCCGACTCGGCAGGACCAAGGATGGTGGAATACGGGTTTGCCGCCGTCTCGAGGATGGACAGTCCGCAGGCAATCACAAACAGAGCCACAAGAAAAGGTGTTGCCGAATGCAGGAAGGCAGCCGGAATGAAGGCAAACGCCCCCGCCGCAAAAAGCAGCAGCCCGAGGATAATCCCTTTCTTATAGCCGTAGCGTTTCATGAACATACCCGCCGGCAGTGCCATAAGGAAATAGGCTATGTAGGTGGAAAACTGCACCAAGCCGCTCTGGGCCTTCGTCATGGTGAACGTCCCTTGGAAATGCTTGTTCAATACGTCAAGCAGTCCGTGAGCAAATCCCCATAAGAGGAAGAGACTTGTGATAAGGATGAACGGGATGATATAGGATTTGCCACCCGGGGCAGCGAACAAGCTCTGTTTGTTTTTCTTTTCCATCAGTTTATCTCTTTAATTTTTCATTCTATTGGCAGCAGATATACATAAACACCGGAACCGCATACAGCAGGACCGTTGTAAGGGCGGAGACGCATACCGGCAGCACAAACACTCTCACAAAGCGCGGCAGAGCTTCACTCAGCCGACAGCCCTCTTCTTTCTTCCTTTGAGCAAAGAGAAGAAACAACAGCGGCATGGCGCACATAAACACGATATAGGCAGTCTTCACACAGAACCACCGGTCGAACGTATATTGCAGGGCGACATACACCAACACTGCCGACACGTACACCGCACAGGCAATCAGCTCGGCAAGCAGAAGAGCTCTCAGATAGCGCAAGGCAAAAAGCCTCCCGTGGCAGGCAAGGCACACAAGCTGCGCCACAAAGAGCAACGCCGCGTAGACCGGCGACCAAATATCCGCAGCCGCCATTCCAAGGGAGGGAACAAAGAAGAAGACCGAGAGGTAATACAACACCCGCCATCGGGCGAAGCTCCCCGAAGCCCCATCTCCCATCAGTGCGTTCAGCGCGTAGGAAACGAGAAACCATACGGGGAAATAAGACAACGGTCCAACGAGGAAATCATACCGGCTTCCGCTCCCGAAATGAAGACATCCCGCCAAGCCGAACGCCACAGAAAGCAGCACCTCCACCGGATACTTTCCGAATGCCGGCAAAGCCCCTTTTCGGAGAAGGGCTAGCCCTTTTGCCCAAAAGGGCTGACCCTTTTGCCCAAAAGGGCTAACCCTCTCTATTTTCCTCGTCATTTCACGTATGCCTGATTATTCGACTGCTTTCAGGATTGCTTTCCCCCAAAACTCGCCCAACACTGCCGCGCCTTTTTCGTTGGGATGAAGATAGAAGATGCCGGCATTGCCGTCTTCAGGGAAGATGTCGGTCTGATGGTTCGCCTCGAAATAGTCGAACGCCTCGGTGTCACCCATAAACACCTGACCGGGGAAACGCCCTGCATAATCGTCCACCATCTTTTGCAACACCGGATAATAGCTCTGCAAACGAACAAGCCCTGCCTTCAGATACATTGCCCCGTTGTAAGTGTTCGGGCTGTACCATATCGGGCGATGCAGAACAATCTTACATGCGGGATATAAGGCAAGCAGACGGTCGATGATGGCTCTCATGTTCTCCCCGTATTGTTCCGCCGAGGCAGGAGCACCGCTGGGACCTGTTATCGCGCTGTCGTTCGTCCCCAGCATGACGGAGAACACAAGCGTCGACCACGTCTCGTCGGCAAACTTGTCGGCAGCAGCCACTGCCTTTGGGAAGAGTGTCTCGGTCTTCGGCAGATAGTCCGCCGTCGTACAGCCGCTCACTCCCTGATTGGAGTATTTGACGGAAGCAACCGAAGGCTGCCGCGACAAATACATGGCAGCCTTTACGGGAGGAGCATCGTGTGCAGGGTCCGCCATCAACGCCCCCGCAGTGATGCTGTTTCCTATGAAGACAATGTTCAGACTCTTCTTGTCCTCCGCGTGAGAACCACCGAATGCCAGGCAGAACATCAGACAGGCTATTCCTACAATCCGTATCATGACAGCTTATGGATGACAAGTCCCGAGCGGAGTTTAGGCTCGAACCATGTGGTCTTGGGCGGCATGATATTTCCTGTGTCGGCAATATCCATCAGCTGCTTCATGGTGACGGGATAGAGAGCCAACGCCACCTTCATCTCGCCGCTGTCGACACGCCGTTTCAGTTCGCCGAGACCGCGTATACCACCTACGAAGTCGATGCGCTTGTCCGAGCGCAGGTCTTTGATGCCCAATATCTCGTCCAAGATAAGGTTCGAGGAGATGGTAACGTCCAGCACGCCGATAGGGTCGTTGTCGTCGTAAGTCCCCGGCTTGGCTGTCAGGGAATACCACTTGCCGCCGAGATAGAGCGAGAAGTTATGAAGCGCTGCCGGCTTGTATATCTCCGTGCCCTTGTCTTCCACCGTGAAGTTTGCGGCGAGCTTCGCAAGAAACTCTTCGTCGGTCAGCCCGTTGAGGTCCTTGACCACACGGTTGTAGTCGATAATCGTCAGTTGGCTTGCGGGGAAGCATACTGCCATGAAGTAGTTGTATTCCTCGTCGCCACGGTGCCCCGGGTTCTGCCTTGCCTTCTCCGCACCCACCAAGGCTGCGGCAGCCGAGCGGTGATGCCCGTCGGCAATATACAGAGATGGCATGGCGGCAAACAGTTTCGTGATGCGGGCAATGTCCCTGTCATCGTCGATAATCCAGAAGGTATGCCCGAAGCCGTCCGTCTCGGCAACGAAATCGTATTCCGGAGTGCGTGAGGTATACTTCTTCACTATGGCATCCAGCTCCGCATTGTCGGGATAAGCAAAGAAGACGGGCTCGATATTGGCATTGTTGACGCGCACATGCTTCATGCGGTCTTCCTCCTTGTCGCGGCGGGTCAGCTCATGCTTCTTGATGTTTCCTTTCAGATAATCGTCGACGTAGGCGCAAACAACCAGTCCGTATTGTGTATGATGATTCATTGTCTGAGCATACACGTAGTACTGCTCCTTATCATCCTGCACCAGCCAGCCCTTATCCTGA
>CAVIFD010000002.1:0-12560 GCA_963641545.1 bacterium
GTAACACCTTTTAGGAAAGTGATGCTGAAACCACCTCCGCCGGCTCCACTTTCACAAAAGTCGCTCTGTCACGATGCGTGACAGCAATATATCGCTTTGAGGGATGGAAAAAGATAGGGCGAAAATCGTTATCGGATCAAAACCTGCTTAATCAAGCGTAAAATCGGGTCATGTTGACCTGATGTTCGGAATAAAAGTCTCAATTTTGACCCGATAAAAATTCAAGGCAATGACATCAGACGTATCAATACTCCAATATCTGCACTATCATCCGTCGTCGAGCAGGGAAGAAATAAGTCGGGCTTTAAGCACTGCGACAAGCGACAGTACGCTAAAGAGAATAATCCGTGGTTTGGTCGACGACGGTATGATAGAGGTTATCGGGCGCGGACCTTCGACGAGATACAAGCTGTCTGCGCAGGCGCACGTAACTATGCCGCTCGACCTTGACACATATTTCGATAAAGACATCGACGAGCGCGAGGTGCAGGAGATGTTCAATTTCGAGCTTATCCGCGAGGTGCTTCCCAAAGTGGAGATATTCACTGCGGAAGAGCTCACCGTGCTACAGGATGCTCAAAACACCTTCAGGCATAACATGGAAGGCATGACAGAGCTTGAGTATCGCAAGGAGATGGAGCGGCTCGGGGTCGACCTTTCCTGGAAATCATCGCAGATAGAAGGCAACACTTATTCGCTCCTGGAAACGGAAAGGCTGCTCAAAGACAAGCAGACCGCTTCGGGGAAGACCAAAGAAGAGGCGATCATGCTTTTGAATCATAAGGACGCCCTCGACTTCGTGCTGGATATGCCCGATTACCTGAAAGAGATTTCTGTGCATAGGATAGAGGATATCCATTCCATACTGACAAAGGAACTGGGGGCAGACCGCAACATCCGTCACCGACGTGTGGGTATCACGGGTACAAACTATCGTCCGCTCGACAACGAGTTTCAAATCCGCGAGGCTCTTGAGGACACATGCGTTCTGATCAACGGGAAGGAGAATGTGTTCGAGAAAGCCTTCCTCGCGCTGGTGCTCCTTTCTTATATACAGGCATTCACCGACGGCAACAAACGGACGGCGCGTATCACAAGCAATGCTATTCTCATTGCCAACGGCTATTGCCCAATCTCTTTCCGCACGGTCGACTCCATCGACTACAAGAAAGCCATGCTCATGTTCTACGAGCAGAACAACATCGCAGCGTTCAAGAGAATCTTCATAGACCAGTTCCTGTTTGCAGTCAAGACATATTTCTAAGAGTGGGAAACACAAAGCCCCGAGGGAATGAATATCCGTCGGGGCTTTGCTTATAATATGGATATGGGATGTCTTTACTCCAGTTCGGCTGCCTGCAGGATATGGGCAACGGCATCCGACAGTCCGGCGGGGTTCTTGCCTCCGGCAGTGGCAAAATGAGCCTGACCGCCGCCGCCACCGTTTATCAATCGTGCAGCGTCTTTCACCAGTTTGCCGGCGTTCAGCCCCTCTGCCACGAGCGGCTCGCTCAGCATGACCATAAGCGTTGCCTTGCCTCCGTCTTCTATGCCTGCCACGAAGAACACCTTCTCGTCCGTCGTGCTCTCGCCCTTGATCTCGAACGCCATGTGCTTGATGGCATCCGTGTTGGCTTCGCCACGGAAGACAATCACCTTCACGCCGCGACGGCAGACAGCCTCTTTGATCAGTTTCTCTTTCAGCAAAGCTACCTTCTCTTTCACGTAGTCGCTCACCTGCTTCTTCAGCTCGGCGTTCTCTTCAATGGCGCGACGGATGGTCTGCGAGAGGTTTGGCACGTTGTTGAACAGTGCACGCAGCTCGCGCATCGAGTCTTGCAGGACGAAGGTGTACTGGTCGGCAGCCTCGGCTGTCACAGCCTCGATACGACGTACGCCGGCAGCAACGGAGCTTTCCGCAATCACGCGCAGCGACCCTATCATGCCTGTTGCGGGGATATGCGTACCGCCGCAAAGCTCGATGGACGTACCGTATTTCACCACGCGCACCTCTTCGCCGTATTTCTCGCCAAACAACGCCATTGCCCCCAGCTCGCGTGCCTCGGCAATAGGCATGTTACGGCGTTCCTCAAGCGGCAGGTTGGCGCGTATCTTTTCGCTCACCAGCTTCTCCACCCGGCGCAATTCCTCGTCGCTCACCTTTTGGAAATGCGAGAAGTCGAAGCGCAGGGCTTCGGGAGAGACATACGAACCTTTCTGCTCAACGTGCGTACCCAGCACCTGACGCAGAGCCTCGTGCAAGAGGTGCGTAGCCGAGTGGTTACACTCCGAGCGGACGCGTCTCTTCTCATCTATCTTGGCAGTAAACACAGCCTGCAGGTCTTTGGGCAGACGCTGCGTGAGATGTACTGCGAGGTTGTTCTCGCGCTTGGTATCCACCACCTCGATGGTCTCACCTTCGGCAGTGAGCCAACCTGTGTCGCCTACCTGTCCACCCATCTCTGCGTAGAAAGGCGTGCGGTCCAACACTATCTGATAGAGTTCCTTGTTCTTCTGCTTGATCTTGCGGTAGCGCAGGATGGAGGCTTCGCACTCAAACAGGTCGTAGCCGACAAACTGCGACTCGCCTTCGCTTATTACCACCCAGTCGCCTGTCTCCACTGCTGCTGCGTTGCGGGCACGTTCTTTCTGCTTGCGCATCTCTGTGTCGAACTCGGCGGTATCAACCTCCATGCCGTTCTCGCGGAGGATAAGCTCCGTGAGGTCGAGCGGGAAGCCGTAGGTGTCGTAGAGCGTGAAAGCATCGGCTCCGCTCATGAGGGTTTTTCCTGCCGCCTTCGTATCTGCAATCTTTGCATCCAAAAGACGGATACCCGTCTCAAGCGTGCGGAGGAAAGCTTCTTCCTCTTCCTTTATCACCTTCTCGATAAGTACCTTCTGTGATATGAGTTCGGGGTAGGCATCGCCCATCGTCTCGATGAGGACAGGTACGAGGCTGTAGAGAAAGGCTTCGCGCCGAGCGAGGAAGGTGTAGCCGTAGCGCACTGCACGGCGCAGGATACGGCGGATGACGTAGCCGGCTCCCGCGTTCGAGGGCAGCTGCCCGTCGGTGATGGAGAAAGCTATTGTGCGGATATGGTCTGCCACAACGCGCATGGCAACGTCCTGACGTTCGTCCGCACCGTATGTTGTTCCCGTCATGCGGGCTATGGTCCGGATGATCGGTTGGAAGACGTCGGTGTCGTAGTTTGATGTCTTGCCTTGCAGAGCCATACAGAGGCGTTCGAAGCCCATGCCGGTGTCAATCACCCTTGCAGGCAGTCCTTCCAGCGTGCCGTCTGCCTTGCGGTTGAACTGCATGAACACGAGGTTCCATATCTCGATGACCTGCGGATGGTCTTTGTTTACCATCTCCGCTCCGCTCACCTTCTCACGTTCGCTTTCCGGACGCAGGTCGATATGTATCTCCGAGCACGGACCGCAGGGACCTGTGTCGCCCATCTCCCAGAAGTTATCGTGTTTGTTGCCGTTGATGATATGGCTTGCGGGCAGGTATTGCGCCCAATAGCCTGCTGCCTCGTCGTCGCGCTCAAGCCCTTCCGCGGGGCTTCCCTCGAACACTGTCGCATACAGACGGTCGGGGTCGAGCTTCAGGACACTCACGAGATACTCCCATGCCCATCCGATGGCTTCCTTCTTGAAGTAGTCGCCAAACGACCAGTTTCCCAGCATCTCGAACATGGTGTGGTGGTATGTGTCATGACCAACCTCCTCAAGGTCGTTGTGCTTGCCGCTTACACGGAGACATTTCTGCGAGTCCGCCACGCGTTTGTATTTGGCAGGCACATTCCCCAGGATGATATCCTTAAACTGGTTCATGCCCGCGTTGGTAAACATCAGTGTAGGGTCACCTTTCACCACCATGGGGGCAGACGGAACAATGTGGTGCTGCCTCGAAGCGAAAAACTCTTTAAACGACTCTCGGATCTCTTTTGCTGTCAACATAATCTATTTGTATTGGTCTCTTAATATTCTAAAAAACAATGCGCAAAAGTACTTAAATAATTACTTTTGCGCTCATCCGAGTAACAATTTATTCAGATGAGACTCTTCAAGAAACGGAAAGCATACTACCGGTATAATCCCGATACGCTCAGCTACGAGCGTGTTTACCGCTCGGCAAAAGATCACATTCTTGGTTTCTTTCGGCATCTTGGTATTGGCGCTGTCATCGGCGTTGCCATGCTCTTCGTCGTGATGTATATGGTAGACTCTCCGATGGAGGAATTGCTCAAGAAGGAGAACAGTCTTTTGAAGACGCAGTATGAGGTGCTTTCGCTTCGTTTGGACAATGCCCTGGAGGTGCTCGACGACGTGCAGCAGCGCGATGAAAATCTCTACAGAGCCATCTTTCAGGCGGAGTCTATCCCCGAGTCGGTGCGTAAGTCGGGTTTCGGCGGGACCAACCGCTACGACTATCTCATGAGCCTCTCCAACGCGGAGCTGGTTGTTTCCACCACACAGAAGATGGATATGCTTGCCAAGCAGCTCTACATACAGTCGAACTCGCTTGAAGAGCTTATCACCCTGGGTAAGCACCAGGAGGAACGCAGCCGCTGCATCCCTGCCATTCAGCCTATCTCCAACAAAGACCTTCGCCGCACGGCGTCGGGCTACGGCATGCGTATCGACCCTATCTACCGCACGCCGCGTTTTCATACGGGGATGGATTTCTCTGCCAAGGTGGGGACCGAAGTGTATGCAACGGGCGACGGGGTGGTTGTCTACTCGGCATGGAAGCAAGGCTACGGCAACTGCCTTCAGATAGACCACGGATACGGCTTCCAAACGCTCTACGGACATCTGAGCAAGTTTCGTAAGCGCGTAGGGCAGAAGGTGAAGCGCGGAGAGGTGATCGGCGAGGTCGGCAACACGGGTAAGTCGACAGGTCCGCATCTGCACTACGAGGTCATCGTGCGTGGCAAGTACGACAACCCTTCGAGATACTATTACATGGACCTTACCCCCGAAGAATACGACCGCATGATACAGATTGCGGAGAACCACGGGCAGGTAATGGATTGACAATCTCCTTTCCTTACGATGACATTGAACAAGTATAATAACGAGAGGTTATATTTCTCAATCGGCGAGGTGGCACAGATGTTTGGCATCAACGAGTCGACCCTGCGCTTTTGGGAGAAGGAGTTCAACATCATCCGTCCGCGCAAGACGGAGAAAGGCACCCGCTGCTACAGGCGGGAAGACATCGACGCGGTGCGCCTCATCCATCATCTCGTGAAGGAACGGGGAATGACCTTGGCAGGCGCACGGCAAAAGCTGAGAGACAATAAGGAGACAACCATCCGTCAGGAAGACATTGTCAACCGCCTGAAACAAATAAAAGAAGAGCTTCTTGCAATGAAGTCCGCCCTCGATGCCTACGACGCTTCGGCAGGCGGCAGCGGGGAGCAGGGAGAATGAACAATCATATAAAAGAGATATGGAAATAACAGGAAAGATTATCGCTGTGCTTCCCGAGCAGGGCGGCACGAGCAGAAACGGAAATGAGTGGAAAAAGCAGGAATACGTCCTCGAGACGCACGATCAGTATCCCAAGAAGGTGTGCTTCCAGATATTCGGGGCTGACAAAATAGCGCATGCGGCAATTCAGCCCGGCGAGGAGCTGACGGTGTCGTTCGACATCGAGAGCCGCGAATATCAAGGGCGTTGGTTCACGAACATCAACGCATGGAAGGTGACACGGCAGGCTGAGGCTGCTCCGGTTGCTCCGGTAGCGGCGGACGACCCCTTTGCAGCTGAGGCAGCTCCGGCTGCGGCAGACTTCCCTCCTGCGAACCCTGTCGACGACCTCCCGTTTTGATGCGGAGCCTCGGGAACGGTGTTTACAGGCTCATGCAAATTGCATGAAGGAATAAACAGTCATCAAGAGGTGGAAATGAAACGAACGAACATATTGATTGGTGTTTTTTGCGCCATGCTGTTTGCATCGTGCACCATGCAGCCGTCCGGCGACCGGATCGTGACGGTGACGGTGGAGCCGCAGCGTTACTTTGCCGAGCAGATTGCAGGGGGCAGGTTTGAGGTCGAGTGTGTTGTCCCCGCAGGGCAGAGCCCCGAGACCTACGACCCCACCCCGCAGCAGATGATACGCATAGGGAAGAGCCGTGCTTACCTTCAGGTGGGTCCGATCGGCTTCGAGCAGGCGTGGATAGACAAGATCCGCGACAACAATCCCGGACTTAAGTTCTACGACACATCGCGGGGAATGACCATGCTCGCGACAGAGGAAGAGCATCACGAGGGGCACCATCATCACGGCGGCGTGGACCCTCACATCTGGAGCAGCACCACGGGAGCGGCAGCCATTGCCGCGAACATGAAGGACGCGTTCTGCGAGTTGGACCCCGAGGGTTCCGATTACTACCGCGAAAACCATGCGAAGCTGATGGAGAAGATAGACGAGACGAGGCGGGAGATACACCGCAGGGTCGACACCCTTACTGCCCGCTCGTTCATTATCTATCATCCGGCACTGACGTATTATGCCTCCGAGTTCAATCTCTGCCAGCTCTGCATCGAAATGGACGGCAAAGAGCCTTCGCCCGCACAGCTGAAGCAGCTGGTGGAGACGGCACGCAGCAGCGGTGCACGCGTGGTGTTCGTTCAGCAGGAGTTCGACAGTAAGAACGCCGAGCTGATTGCCCGCGAGACAGGGTGCCGACTTGAGGTGATAAACCCACTGTCGTACGACTGGCACGGGGAAATGATACATATCGCAAAAGCATTGGCGGGAGAATGAACAGACTGATTGAGATAGAAGGGATCACTGCATCCTACGGCAGCAAGGTTGTCTTGAGGGATGTCTCCCTCACGGTGTGGGAGGGCGATTTCCTCGGGATAATAGGTCCGAACGGCGGGGGCAAGACGACCCTCTTGAAGGTCATCCTCGGTTTGCTGCAACCCTCTTCGGGCAGCGTCCGCTTCTTCACCCGCGGAACGGAAGTTTCCGCACTCAGGATAGGCTACCTGCCGCAGCTCAGCATCATCGACCGTAAGTTTCCCATCTCCGTTTGGGAGGTGATAGCCTCGGGTCTGGCTTCCGAAAAGCCCCGCTTCTCGTCGTACACCGCGGCACAACGAGGGCGCATCGATGAGGTGGTCAGGCAGATGGGGCTGGAGGATTTACATCGCCGCCCGATAGGAGAGCTCTCCGGCGGACAGCTTCAGAGGGTACTCCTGGGGAGAAGCATCGTCTCCCGTCCGCAGCTGCTGATACTCGACGAGCCGAACTCGTATGTCGACAAACGCTTCGAGTCGCGTTTCTATCAGCTCCTGGAGGAGATAAACCACGAGAGTGCCATCATCCTCGTGTCGCACGACATAGGTACGGTGCTGACGATGGTCAAAAACATTGCCTGCGTAAACGAGACGCTCCACTATCACCCGGGCGCGGATGTGTCCGAAGAATGGCTCGGCGAGAAGTATGCCTGCCCGATTGAGCTTATTGGTCACGGCAACCTGCCGCACCGCGTACTCAAAACACACGAACACTGAAAAAGATGAAAGTACTCGTTACGGGAGCAAGCGGATTTATCGGCGGTTTCCTCGTCGGGGAAGCTCTCAGCCGAGGGTATGAGACATGGGCAGGGGTGCGCTCTTCAAGCAGCCGCGCGCATCTCCGCGACGAGCGCATCCGCTTCATCGATCTCAGGTACGACGACCCGGAGGCTCTCACCGCACAGCTCGCAGCCTTTCGCCGCGAAGAAGGCGGCTGGGACTATGTCATCCACAACGCCGGCTTGACCAAGACGCAAGACAAGCGTGCCTTCTTTCGCGTCAATGCCGACTACACCCTCAACCTCATCAATGCACTGTCCGCAGCCGGCATCCCGCCGAAGAAGTTCATCCTGATGAGCAGTCTGAGCAGCTTCGGCAAGGGCGACGAGAAGACGTTCCGCCCCATCCGCCTCTCCGATCCGCAGCACCCCGACACAGCCTACGGCAAGAGCAAGCTGATGGCAGAGAACCATGTGCGCACCCATGCCCGTTTCCCTTACGTGATACTCCGCCCCACAGGGGTGTATGGTCCCGGCGAGAAGGACTATTTCATGGAGATAAAGAGCGTGAACACAGGGTTCGACTTTGCCGTGGGCCGCACGCCGCAACGCATTACGTTTATCTACGTGAAAGACCTGGCGCGGGCTGCGTTCATGGCTCTTGAGAATGAGGCTGTGCGCAATCGCGAGTATTTCGTGGCAGATGGCGACGTGTATACCGACGAGGACTTTGCCCGCCTTGTGCAGGAGCTGTTGCAAAGGAAACATGTGCTTCATGCACGCATCCCGCTCCGCTTGGTGCGTGTGGTATGTCTTCTTTCGGAATGGATAGGCAGGCTGCTGAAGAAAGGCATGACGCTGAACACGGATAAATACGTCATTCTGAAGCAGCGCAACTGGACGTGCGACACTGCGCCGCTCCGCGACGACCTCGGCTTCACCCCCGAATACCCCCTCCGCCGAGGCTTGGAAGAAAGCATCGCCTGGTATCGCCGTGAAGGTTGGCTGTAGCTCTGCCGGCTACTCCGGTTTTAAGGCTGATCTTCTTTCCGGGTATTTGTACTTTCGTTTTGGAGATACTCCTTGATTGCTGTTATGAACTGCTCGCCAAAAGTGTCGCGTTTATGATCTCCTATACCAAAGATGTTTCCGAAATCTTGAATTGTAGTCGGTCGTTCTGTTGCAAGCGCATGAAGCGATTTGTCTGACATCACAATGTATGCGGGCCAATTGTTGGCATCGGCAATCTTTCGTCGTAAATCGCGTAAACGCTCAAACAGCATCTTTTCTTCATTCTTGTCGCTTGAATCGGTCAAGTGCTCTGCCGAGTCGGCTTGTATGGCATGTCTCTTCCGCCGTTTTACCCGCAAATCTTCATGTACGATAATTGCCAGTTCCGCTCTTTTACGACCAAATAAGACATCTTTACCCAACTCCGTAACTTTCAAATGCCGGTCTTCCGTATAGGCTATTTCGATAAAGCCCATCTGCAACATCTGCAAAAGATAGTCTTGCCAATCGCGGAAAGACACATCTTTTCCCACGCCAAAGGTCTTCAAAGAGTGAAAACCTTTCAACTCTACATCAATGGAGCGCACTCCTCTCAGAATGTCAACTGTCATGGTAAAGCCAATCTCTTCCTTCGTCCGCATTATGGCAGACAAAGCCTTTTGCACCAATTCTGTCCCATCGAAATGTTGGGGCGGAGTTTTGCACACATCACAATTGCCACAATTACATTCGTTCGTTTCATTGAAGTAATTCAACAAAATACGTCTGCGACATACCTGAGATTCCGCATATTCTTTTATGCGTTTCAACTTTTCGTTGTTGATTTCCGGCTGCCCGCTCGTGTCCGCGAACTTTCGAAGAGTAATCAAGTCCTGCAAATTAAAGAACAAGAGTGTCTCCGTTGGCAGTCCGTCACGCCCTCCACGACCTATCTCTTGATAAAAGCTCTCAATACTTTTCGGCATATTGTAATGGATAACGAAACGCACGTTGCTTTTGTCAATACCCATACCAAAAGCAATAGTTGCCACCACAACATCTATTCGGTCTGTAATGAAGTCTCGTTGCACTTTATTACGTTCCTCCATGGTCAGTCCTGCGTGATAAACGCCTACGGACACACCCTTCTCGCGGAGTTTCTCGGCAAGTTGATCAGTCGTCTTGCGTGCAAGGCAATATATGATACCGCTTTCGTGTGGGTGACGTTCGATGATGTCCATAATAATCCGCAATTTGTCACCGGCAGAGCACCTTCTTTTTACACTCAGACTAAGATTGGGACGATCGAACGAGCTAATGAATACTTGTGGATTCCGCAGATGTAATTGCTCCAAAATATCTTCCCGCGTCGTCTTGTCTGCAGTTGCGGTCAATGCTATGATCGGTACATTCGGAAAATATTTACGCAACTCTCCCAATCGGGTATACTCCGGTCTGAAATCGTGTCCCCACTGCGAAATGCAATGGGCTTCATCAATGGCAAAAAGCGAAACGTTCAAGTATTGCAATATCCAAGGGATTTCTTTCAGGAGACGTTCGGGCGACACGTATAACAATTTCAATGCCCCCTGCTCGCATTTCTCTTTAATAAGCAGATCCTTCGACTCGTTATTCCCACTATTCAACGCAGCAGCCAAAATACCATTGGCACACAAAGTATCTACCTGGTCTTTCATCAGGGATATGAGTGGCGATACAACAACAGCTACACCATCCATCATCAATGCCGGTATCTGGAAGCAAACAGATTTTCCACCGCCGGTCGGCATTAGGACAAGAGAGTCTCTGCGTTCGAGTACGTTTTGTATGATTTCTTTCTGATTGGAGCGGAAAGAATCATAACCATAATACGATTTGAGCACCTGCTCAGGTGTTTTCTTTTCCATAGTTCGTCTGTATGATATTTAGTGCAATAAGTTTTGTCAGGGAATATGCAACCGAATCTGGCGCATAACGGGTGGAATCGGTTGTAACAGTTTTGTGCGGGGTTACTTTACCTCTTCCACGGTGCCTTTGCCTATGATTTTCTGCTGCACGGCGGTCGGACCTTTGTAGCGCAGTGTGCCTTTGCCGACGATGCTTATCTTCAGGTTGTTTGTGGCATGCACTTCCATCGTGCCGTTTCCTGTCAGCTTGCAGCTCAGCTCGGGCACGGCAACGCCGAACGCCATAATCTCGCCGTTGCTGGCAATGGAGTATTCGCCCTCTTTGGCATTTCCCTTCTTCAGGTTGATCGTTCCCGAGCCGGTGATGCTGCATTCCAGTTTGTCTGCCTCAAGCTCGGCGGCAACCATATTCGCGCTTCCCGAGACGTTCAAGTCCACCTTCCCCATCTTCACCGCCTCTTTCAGCTGAACCAGACAGTTCGAGTTTGCGCTGATCTTTAGCTCGTCTCCGCTTAGCGGACTGTTCACCATGAAATTGGCGTTGCCTGCCGCCTTCACTTCTTTCAGCCATTTGGAATTGGTCCGCACGACGAACTTGGTGTAATGGTCCACCTTCACTCCCTTGAAGCCCACGCTAAGCTCGCGGTCTTTGATGTCGGCACTGACATATTCGTGCAGGTTCTCGTCGACGGTGATCTCGATGTATGGCTCGGCATCCGACTGCTCGTAGTTGAAGTCGATAACGCCGTCTATCTTGATGGAATTATAATCGCTGATGGCAATCTTTTTTGTGGTGAGTTTGCCGTTACCCTTTACGTGGTCTGCTGCCTCGACGGTAAACAAAGCCCCGATCAACAGGATGGCGGATAATAAGATTTTTGTCTTCATGATTTCTCGTGTGTTTAGTTTCATTGCGTCGCAAAAGTACGAGTAATTCATTTCGCCCAACCTCGGTTGAGGGGTTTTTGCCTACTTTTGCGCCTGCAAAAAGAAAGCTATGCTGATAAAAATCTACCCTGAAAATCCCAATCCGAAGGAAATAGAGAGAGTGGTCGGAATACTTCTTGGCGGAGGTCTGGTCGTGTACCCGACCGACACGGTGTATGCTGTGGGCTGCGACGCGATGAACGTCCGTGCCGTGGAGCGGATATGCAGGATGAAAGGCGTCAATCCGCAGAAGAGCAACCTCTCCATCATCTGCCACGACCTCTCGAACATCAGCGAGTATGCCAAGGTGAGCAACTCGGCTTTCAAGCTGCTGAAGAGAAATCTCCCCGGTCCTTTCACGTTCATCCTTCCGACAAGCAGCGAGCTGCCGAAGATCTACAAGAACAAGAAGGAAGTGGGCATCCGCATACCCGACAACAACATCGTCCGCACCATTGTCAAAGAGCTGGGAAACCCCATCCTGACAATGTCTGTGCACGACGACGACGAGACGGCGGAGTATTCCACCGACCCCGAGCTTATCCACGAGAAGTATGAGAGCGCGGTGGACATCGTGATTGACGGAGGCTGCGGAGGCTTCGAGGCATCGACGGTGGTGGACTGCACGACCGACGACTTCGAGATCATACGTCAGGGGAAAGGCATACTGCAATAATGACTGAGATATGAACTGGACACAACTGCTATCGGGCAAACGCCTCGGCATGGAAGAGTATCACGAGCGCAAACACGAGCGCACGGACTTCCAACGCGACTACGACCGTCTGATCTTTTCTTCCCCTTTCCGCCGGCTGCAAAACAAGACGCAGGTGTTTCCCCTCCCCGGGAGCATCTTTGTGCACAACAGGCTTACACATAGCCTGGAGGTGTCGTGCGTGGGCCGCTCGCTGGGGAACAACGTTGCCAAGGGGCTGATGCAGAAATATCCCGACGGGAGTGTCAACTTCCCCGAGATGGGGTCTATTGTTTCCGCCGCCTGCCTGGCGCACGACATGGGGAACCCGCCGTTCGGGCATTCGGGCGAGAGAGCCATCTCAACCTACTTCCTTGAAGGCAACGGACGAAGGCTGGAAGAAGAAGTGCGCAGCGAAGGAGGACGCTGGGAAGATTTCATCCGTTTCGAAGGGAACGCCAACGCGATGCGCCTCCTGACGCACCGGTTCATCGGCAGAAG
>CAVIFD010000002.1:12570-19481 GCA_963641545.1 bacterium
CAGAAGGAAAGGAGGCTTTGCCCTTACTTATAGCACGCTTGCCTCCATCGTCAAATATCCGTACGCCTCCGTCTACTCGGGCAAGAAGGGGAAGTTCGGCTTCTTCCAGTCCGAAGAGGAGACCTTCCTGCGCATCGCGACGGAGCTGGGGATATGCCGCAGCCCGGAAGACGATAATAAGTTTGTCCGCTATCCGCTGGTATATCTCGTGGAGGCTGCCGACGATATCTGCTATCAGATCATGGACATAGAAGATGCCTGCAAACTGCATATCCTCACGAAGGAAGAGGCGACGGAGCTGCTGCTCGGCTTCTTCGAAGGGGCAAGGCTGGAGCATATCTCCCACGTCATGAATATGGTCGACGACGTGAACGAGCGGCTTGCCTATCTCCGCTCGTGCATCATCGGGCTGCTTGTGGACGAATGTTCGCGCGTCTTCCTCGAGAACGAAGAAGGGATACTCTGCGGTACATACCGTGCACCCTTGATGGAGCAGATCAGCGAACGCCCCAAGCAGGCGTATGCCACCTGCTCGAAGACTGCCTACGAGAAGATCTATTGCGCCAAGGAAGTGCTCGACATCGAGCTTGCCGGCTATCATATCTTCAGTCACCTTATCGACAGCCTCACGGAGGCAGTGATGAACCAAAGTCATGCCTACAGCAAGCTCCTTCTGAGACGTATCCCGGAGCAATACGACACGAAAGCCCCGACCACCTACGGCAAGATACAGTGCGTGCTCGATTATATCTCGGGCATGACAGACGTGTATGCCCTCGACCTCTACCGCAAGATCACGGGCATGAGCCTGCCGGCAGTCTGAGTAATATCCCTTATCTGCGCTTGTTCTTCCGCCACGCAACGGGCGGCGTACCTGTCTGCTTTGCGAAATAACCGGAGAAGCTCGACACCGCGCTGAACCCCGTCGCCTTCGCAATCTCTTCGATCGGCCGGTTTGTCTTCTCCAACAGCTCGACGGCAACCAGGAGATAGTATCTCTCGATCCAGTCTTTCGCCGCCATCCCGCTCATCATCCGGACGTATCCCAACATGTCGGCAGTCGTCGCGCCAAGTTTCTTCGCATAGAACTCCGGGTAACGGCTCTTGCTCACACGGACCAGATCCGTGAAGATGTCGAACACCTCGATGCCGGTCTTCCTGTTGTAAACCTTCTGACCCGGCTCATAGCCCGCGGCGATGTCTTCCTCCGTCGCTTCACGCCCGAGATAGGACACGAAGATGTCTTCCGGAACGTACTTCTTGTAATCGATAAGCATGGTATAAATCTTTAAGTAAAACTCTTCCGTGCAAAGATATTTGCTTTTCTTTCATCGCGTGCCATCTTGCGATGAAATTGCAAGTCGATTATTTCATCGCGTGCCGTCTCCCGATGAAATTGCAAGTCGTTTCTTTCATCGCGTGCCGTCTTGCGATGAAATTGCAAGTCGATTATTTCATCGCGTGCCGTCTTGCGATGAAATTGCAAGTCGATTCTTTCATCGCCCGCCATCTTGCGATGAAATCAGAGAGCTTTTTGGTGGCGGAACGATAGAAGTCGGTAATGTCAAGGCTGAATACGATAAAGCCATGATGCAGATTGCAGCGCAAATATAAAAAGTGGGGGGGCTGTGCCTCTATCGTTGCCAGAGCTCGATGGTTCTCTCGCGATAGTTCCACACCGTGAGGTATTGACTTAGGAAAGCGTAGCCCAAGCCTATCCGGTCGGTGCTGTCGTCGGTGCAGTCCTGTTCGCCGAGAGGCTTCGGCTTTGCTCCGGCAAACTCCGGCGCGGCGACGGTCCCCATCCTGCCTTCCAACGTAAGAAGCCCTTCGGCGATGAGCTGCTCTTTCAGTGCGGCGGTCAGCTTCAGCTGCCCCATGGTGCCCGTGTCGAAGAAAGCCTGCAACGGGTGTTCCCCGATTTTGCAGTCGGTCAGGGGCAGCTGCGGAGCCGCGTCGTCGACCGTGAAGCGGATGGTCGCCACCTGCGTGTAGTGCCGCAGGTCAGTCTGTGGGCTCTCGCCTTTGTCGTAGATGGTGATCCGACACGCGTCATAGTCGATGGAAAACACATTATCCTCAAACGCCTTGTAGCCGAGGAAGCCCAGAAACTGCCCGCAGACGGCATCCTCCAGAAACCGGAACCCTGCGTTGACAACGTTCTTTTGGTTGGTAAAGGAGCCAAGGCCATCAACCTCCACGTCTACGCTGTCAGCAAGACACATGGTGAACGCCTCCCCCGACGCCGCCTGCCCCTGCTGCAATACCCGCTTGCCGGGCAGCGGCACGTAGTGGTTGTTGATGAAGAACAGGAACGGGGTGCCCGTGTCGATAAGGAAGTAGCCGGCTATGCCGTTCACGTTTCCTTCCGCCAGCATATAACCGCTCACAACGCGAAAATTGATGACCCTACTGCCCAATGCCTGCGACAGTCCGGCAAGTGCCATGAGTGCAACCAACAAAAATCTCCTTACAATCATTTCCAAACTGAATTAACCGAAGCTGCACGAAGCCTCTTCCGTGGCAAAAGTAAGGCTTTTCGTATGGCTGACCTTCGCCTTTACTCTTAGTTGGCGTTTCTCAGTTTGCCAAGACCGATGACGCTTTTCTCGATTGTCGGATTTCCTTTGTAGCTGACCTTGCCGCTGCTGACGAGGCTTGCATTCAGATGGTCCTTGGCATAAACCTCGATGCTGCCGCTGCCTGCCACATTACATTCGGCTCTGCCCGTAACGCAGCCGTATGCCTTGATGTCTCCGCTTCCTGCCACGTTGTGTTCCGCCTCGTCTGCGCTGCCGCCTATCTTCACGAAGCCGCTGCCGGCAAGATTACACTCGACCTCTCTAAGGCTGACATTCGAGGCAACGACGCTGCCGCTCCCCGACATGTTCACCTCCAGCTCTTTTCCTTTCACTTCCTTATTCATGATGACACTGCCGCTGCCTGCCATGTCAATCTCCAGCTTGTTTATGTTCAGCGGAGAGGCAACGACGAAATTGCCGGATGAGGCAACGTTGATATCCTCAATCGTGCGCGAACGGCTCACGACCTTGAAGACGGTAGGCTCCAGCTTGCATGCGCCTTTGGTAAAGTCTCCGTTTGTTTGTTTCGGATAGACTTTCAGTTCGTCGCCCTTCACCCCGATTTCAAGCAGAGGGAAGAGGTTCTCGTCGATTTGCACTTCCAGATAAGGCTCGCCGTCGGTCTGCTCGTAGACAAACTCAAGGACTCCGGCTGTTGATATCTCGTTGTAATCGCTGATGGAGATTTGTTTCGTCACGACGTTGCCGTTGCCCTTTACCGGCTTCGTTGCACAGGCAGACCCTGTCAGCAGCAGCAGACAGGAGACAAAGAGTAATGCTTTTGTTTTCATTTGAATGTGTTTTAAGTTCGTTTTCATGTGTGTAAAACGAACCTATTCCTCGGAAGGTTGCACGTCCTGCGGATTATTTCCCAAAAAGGTTAGGGATGGAATCCATGATGTCGAACAGCTCGGCGACCGTTTCTGCCCTCAGCATGGCAATGCGCGTCCGGCGGAAATCGGGGATGCCCTTAAACAGGGGCGTGGCTGCCAGGTGGCGGCGGATATGCAGTATGCCTCGCCGCTCGTCGAGCCGCTCCACGCTTTGCAGGACCTGTTGCTTCAGGATGTCGAGATACCACGCAAACGGCTCCTTCGGCAGAGCCTCTCCCGTGGTCAGATAGTGTTTCACTTCGCGGAATATCCATGGGCGGCCGATGCTTGCCCTGCCGATCATCACGCCGTCCACACCGTAATCGTCGAAACGCTGCTTGCACACCTCTGCCGATGTCACGTCGCCGTTGCCTATAATCGGGATATGCATGCGCGGGTTTTCCTTCACCTTCCCGATAAGTGTCCAGTCCGCTTCGCCGGTGTACATCTGTGCCCGCGTTCTGCCATGGATGGAAAGAGCAGCAATGCCGCAGTCTTGCAGCCTCTCGGCAAGGTCGACGATGATCCTGTTGTCCGCATCCCATCCCAAGCGGGTCTTCACCGTGACAGGGATGCCGACCGCCTTCACGACCTCTCTTGTTATCTCTGTCATCAGGGGAATATTGCGAAGCATGCCTGCGCCGGCACCTTTGCCTGCCACCTTCTTCACGGGGCAGCCGAAGTTGATGTCGAGGATGTCGGGGTGTGCGGCTTCGCAAATACGGGCAGCCTCCACCATGGCAGCTGTTTCCTTTCCATAGATCTGAATGGCTACGGGGCGTTCGTCGTCGGAAACGGTCAGCTTCTCCTCCGTTTTGCTCACGCTGCGAATCAACGCGTCGCTCGACACAAATTCCGTATACACCATATCCGCTCCGAAACGTTTGCACATCAAACGGAAGGAAATATCCGTGACGTCTTCCATCGGTGCGAGAAGCGCCGGACGTTCGCCTAAATCAATCGAGCCTATCTTCATGCTTTCGTGTTATGTGCGCGCAAAAGTACGCCTTTTCCCCTTATGCAGTCAATCGCCCTTACAAACGAAAAGGGGGGACACGTCATCACAACGTATCCCCCCAATCTCTACATCAATTAAAAACTAATCCCTCAAGATTACAGGTACAATTCAGACACCATTTATCTGTATGCTTCGTTCTGATCGCAAAGCGGATTCTTTATCAGCTCGTCTGCCGGTATAGGCATATCCATCTTGCGCTCGTCGAAGTCGAATTCACGTACAGTCTGCCAATCGCTCTTCGGATCTGCCTGCTGGCTGTGCTTAGGATAGTTCGTGGCAATATGGTCTACTATAAACCCTGATTTCAACATATCGGGGCACAAGCACCATTCTGCGCTGAACTCCTTGCGGCGTTCCATATTCACTGCCACCTTCCAAACGGGAGAAGAGAAGCCCTTTTCTGCCTTCAGCTTTGTGTAGTAAGTCTGTGCATCGGGCACTGTGACAGCCTCCGTTGCGAACGGAACAGGATAGTAGTTAGGTATCGAAACATAATATCCGAAACCGCCGTCGCCATAGAACGATGCCATCTGGTCGCTATAGTAAGATGAGTACGTGCTTGTCAGAGCCGCAGCGTTGCCTGCTTCGAGATTACCGAAGGCACGTTCGCGCAGCCTGTTGATCTGTGCCCAACCCTCAGCGTCGCTCTCTCCGTAAAGATTGAAACGACATTCTGCATAGTCGAGCATAACGTTCGGAAGACGTTTACGATAGATCTGAGCAGGTGCCCACTGGTCGTTGTTCCAGTGGCAACGGCCCAAACGCCAATACTTCGTGGTATAGACTGCCGGAGCATATTCACCACCGGTGTCGTATTTATAGTTGTCGTATGCCACATATTCCTGAACGAAAGGATTGAATCCGTTCGGGGATGCCGTTGCTTTCTCCACGTAATTTGCGTTCTCAGTCGCGTTCAGCCATGCATCGGGAATGGGTATGGTGCTCTTCCACTCGGGTTTTACCAGCTTGCTTTCCGGTATGCCGGCAGTAACGAGAGAACCGTCGCGGCGGCGGTCACCCGGTTCGAACGAGTCGTAAAGTTCCCAAGACAGGGCAATGGTTCCCCAACCTCCGTTGGCAGGAGCTGCAGAATAGTAGATGGTCCAACCGTTGGCTCCGCTAAGTGCGTTGCTGTCCCAGCTGCTCCACTTGTCACCCTCGTTCAACACCTGCTCGTAGATCGTTTCCTTGCTCCAAACGCCGGTAGCATCCCACAGTGTGGTGAACGACTTGTTCAATTCGTATTCGCCGCTTTCCAACACTTGCTTCAGGGCTGTTTCTGCCTTCTGATAGCATGCGTTTGCCTGATCCGGACAACGGTAAGCTTTCCACATATAAGCATCGCCGAGGTAAGCCAAAGCCATACCCTTTGTGCAACGGCCGTACTGGCTGTTGTAAGGCTTCCATGCCAGCAGATTGGAGGCTGTCTCCAAGTCTTCGATGATGAAGTCCCACATAGCTTCATAAGATTCTGCTCTTTCCTTGTAAGGCGTAGTGGTATATGTCTCGCCTGTCGCAAGCATCGGCACGCGACCGAAGGTTGTTGCCAGCCAGAAGTAATGGAAAGCACGGATTACACGGGCTTCGCCTTCAGCTGTTGCCACCACATCGCTTGAGAGATTCTCTGCATTGTCTTCCAGGTTTTTCAGGAAGTCGTTGCAGCGTGTAATGCCGTGATAAGCCAATACCCAACCTTGGTTCAACTCACTCTTGTCGGCTGTCCAGCTTTGTGTCATAAAGTCTTTGTCCCAACCGGTAGCCTGAGTATCCATGGTCGGATGACAACCGGTGAATATATAAGGTTTGAACGGGTCGCTGTTTCTGCCCTCATCGTCTTCGGAAGGAAGCATGGAGTCGTAACAACCATTCAGACTTCTGAGCAAATGCTCGTCGGTGTCGTATCCTGAATTAAGGTCCAGGATGGAGTAGTGGTCGACAGTCAGAAACTTGTCGTTGTCGCAAGAGGTGGCTCCCAACAGGAGAGCTGCACCTACGCATGTACCGTATAGTATATTAAAGCTTTTCATATAATTCATTCGTTTAAAATGTTAGAACTGTACATTCAGACCTAAAGTATAAGTACGTGGAGAAGGATAACGACCCGTATCCAAACCTGTCACGAGCACACTGCCCTGACCGCACTCGGGATCGCCGTACTTGTTGTACGGAGAGATGGTCAGCAGGTTGGAGATGGACATATAAATACGTGCGTTTTGAACCATCAGCTTGTTGACAAATTCTTTCGGCAGCGTATAGCCTACCTGAATGTTGCTTATCTTAAGGAAATTGCCATTCTTCACCCAAGCGTCGGATGCACGCATATTGTAGTTGCCATCCAACAGAGACAGACGAGGCAGCTCAGCGTTTGTGTTGCTCGGCGACCATGCCCCGGCAGCAGCCTCTTTCAGGATGTTAGGCGTCGGGTCGTCGGAGGTATAC
>CAVIFD010000003.1:0-18018 GCA_963641545.1 bacterium
CATTTTGGTGTCTTTGTAGAGTTGCAATGACACCTCCAAGTGCATTTTGGTGTCTTTGTAGAGTTGCAATGACACCTCCAAGTACATTTTGGTGTCTTTGTAGAGTTGCAATGATACCTCCAAGTACATTTTGGTGTCTTTGTAGAGTTGCAATGACACCTCCAAGTGCATTTTGGTGTCTTTGTAGAGTTGCAATGACACCTCCAAGTACATTTTGGTGTCTTTGTAGAGTTGCAATGATACCTCCAAGTACATTTTGGTGTCTTTGTAGAGTTGCAATGACACCTCCAAGTGCATTTTGGTGTCTTTGTAGAGTTGCAATGACACCTCCAAGTACATTTTGGTGTCTTTGTAGAGTTGCAATGATACCTCCAAGTACATTTTGGTGTCTTTGTAGAGTTGCAATGACACCTCCAAGTGCATTTTGGTGTCTTTGTAGAGTTGCAATGACACCTCCAAGTACATTTTGGTGTCTTTGTAGAGTTGCAATGATACCTCCAAGTACATTTTGGTGTCTTTGTAGAGTTGCAATGACACCTCCAAGTGCATTTTGGTGTCTTTGTAGAGTTGCAATGACACCTCCAAGTACATTTTGGTGTCTTTGCAGAGTTGCAATGACACGAAAAAAAGTCCCGATGACTAATCAACGGGACTCTCTTTGATAAAAATGATGCGTAGCGTCACATCAATTCCGGTATCTCATCCTCCGAGCTGCTTTCCGGGCTCTGCGATTCGTCGCTCTCATCTGTCGCGGGCTGTTTCCACCAACGCGTTTGCAATGTGGATGTCTTCTTCGCTCTCACAAGCCAAAGAAACAACGATTTCCGATATTCCATACTAAAGAAATGCACTCGAGTTTAGTATGAGATCCCGCGTCGGGGCGCGGGATGACAGAGGGTAAGGCGGCGGTGCTTGCGCTTTGGGCGCGGGATGACAAAGGGAGCGCGGGATGACATGCTTTTAGGGAGCGCGGGAGGCAGGCACACTAAGGGGATGACATAGAAAAAGGGCTACGCTATTGCGGCGCAGCCCCTTCTTATGTATAAATGTATGGCAGAGCTTCCTTGCGGCGCTCAGAGCACCTTTTTGAAACGGGCGAGGAACTCGCGTGCCTCGTCCATCGTGAGACAGAGCGGCGGGAGCAGACGTATCGTGTTGGTGCCCGCAACGCCGGTGAACACCTTCTCCTCGAAGAGCAGACGGCTTCGCATCTCCTTGATAGAGCCTTCGAACTCGATGCCTATCATCAGCCCTCTGCCGCGCACTTCCTTGATGCCTTTTATGCCTTGCAGCTCGTTGATGAGGAAAGCTCCCACGCGGGCAGCGTTGTCAACCAGCTTCTCGCTCTCCATAATGTCGAGCACGGCGATTGCCGCAGCGCAGGCGAGGTGATTGCCTCCGAACGTTGTCCCCAGCATCCCGTAGACAGGCTTAAACATAGGGCTGATGAGCAGTCCGCTCATCGGGAAGCCGTTGCCGATGCCTTTTGCCACGGTGATAAGGTCCGGACGTATGCCGGCATATTGATGGGCGAAGAACTTTCCGCTCCGTCCGTAGCCGGACTGTATCTCGTCGAGGATGAGACAAACCTCGTAGCGCGTACACAGCTCGCGCAGCTTCCTCATAAAGTCGTCCGAGGGGAGCTGTATGCCGCCGACACCCTGTATGCCTTCGATGATGAGGGACGAAACGTCGCCTTTTTGCAGCTCCGCCTCCACTGCCGAGGCATCGTTGAGGGGCAGGTATGTGACAGCCAGGTCTTCGTTCACCGGAGCGATGATCTTGGGATTGTCAGTGACGCGCACAGCCGCAGAGGTGCGCCCGTGGAAGGCGTGCTTGAAGGCAACCACCCGCTTCTTGCCGTTATGAAACGAAGCCAGCTTCAGCGCGTTCTCGTTTGCTTCCGCACCGGAGTTGACAAGGAACAGCGAATAGTCGTCGTAGCCGGATGCCTTGCCCAGGCGGTCTGCCAACTTCTGCTGCAGGCTGTTCACGACGGAGTTGGAATAGAACCCCAGCTTGCTTACCTGATCGGTGATGGCAGCCACGTATTTCGGGTGGCTGTGGCCGACGGAGATGACGGCATGCCCGCCGTAGAGGTCGAGATATTCCGTGCCCTCCGAGTCCCACACGTGGCATCCCTTGCCTTTCACAATCTCTATGTTGAATAGAGGATATACGTCGAATAGTTTCATGATGTTTCGTTTTTATGCATTGATATGATTAGAACGCCGAGGGTTTGAGATGAAGACCGACGGTCTCTTCCAAACCGAACAGCAGGTTCATGTTGTGCACTGCCTGTCCGCTCGCACCTTTCAGCAGGTTGTCGATCATGGAGACGATGAGCAGTTTGTTTTCATGCTTCTGAAGGTAGAGGAGGCATTTGTTGGTGTTGACCACCTGCTTCAGGCTCGGGTTCGTGTCCGTGATGAAGGTGAACGAATGGTCGTCGTAATACTCCTCGTATATGCGGCGGATCTCGCTCAGCTCTATCTTGCAGTCGATATACGTCGTGGCAAAGATGCCGCGCGAAAAGTCGCCCCGCATGGGGATGAAGCTGATATTGCCCTCGAAGCTGTTTTGCAGCCGGTGCAGGCTCTGCCGTATCTCCTGAAGATGCTGGTGGGTGAACGGCTTGTAGATGGATATGTTGTCGTTGCGCCAGCTGAAGTGCGACGTGGGCGAAGGCTTCACGCCCGCACCGGTGGAGCCGGTGATGGCGTTTACATGCAGCTCCGAGTTGAGCATAAGATGTTTTGCCAGCGGCAAGACGGCAAGCTGTATGCAGGTGGCAAAGCATCCGGGATTGGCAACGTGGCGCGAGTTGCAGATGCGCCGGCGGTTAAGCTCGGGCAGTCCGTACACGAAATCGTGCTCGCCGTCTTCGATGCGGTAGTCCATGCTGAGGTCTATTATCTTCAAGTTCTCAGGGATGGTATGGCTCTCCATGAACTTGCGCGTGTCGCCGTGGGCGGTGCAGAAGAACAGGAGGTCGATGCTCTCCAGCGGCAGCCGGTCGGTGAAGCGCAGGTCGGTCTCTCCGAACAGATCACTGTGTACGTCGGTAATCATATTGCCGGCATTGCTCGTGCTGTTGACAAACACAATCTCGGCATCGGGGTGATGGAGCAGAAGGCGTATCAGTTCGCCCGCCGTGTATCCCGCACCACCTATAATTCCAATCTTAATCATATCTTCTCGTCCTTATGGTTACTGTAATAAACGCGCAGCGGCGTGGAGGTTACCTTGATGAATCCTTTGGCATCTTCGGCAGTCCAGCCTTTCTGCATCTCTCCGTATTCACCGAACTTGGTCTTCACGAGGTCGTCTTTCGAGTCGACACCGACGGTCGAGAACGAAAGCGGGCGCAGCTCAAGGATAGCCGTGCCGTTCACGTTGCGCTGCGACTCCTGAAGCATGGCTTCGATGTCGCGCATGACAGGCTCCAGGTACTGGCTCTCGTGCAGGAACATGCCATACCAGTTGGCAACCTGGTCCTTCCAATACTGCTGCCATTTGCTCAGTGTGTATTTCTCAAGGAAACGGTGTGCACCGATGATCAGCATTGGCGCGGCAGCCTCGAAGCCCACACGTCCCTTGATGCCGATGATGGTGTCGCCCACGTGCATGTCGCGACCAATGCCGTATGCCGCGCCGATCTTCTCCACCTTCTGTATCGCAGCGATCTTGTCGCTGAACACTTCGCCGTTCACGGCATGTATCTCACCTTTTACGAACTCTATGCGCAGCTCTTCGCAGCCGGTCTTCTCCACCTGCTTGAGGTACGCGCTCTCGGGCAGTCCCTTTGCAGAGTCGAGTATCTCGCCACCGCAGATGGACGTGCCCCACAGACCTACGTTGTAGGAATACTTCAGCTTGGTGAAGTCTGCCTCGAAGCCGTGTTCCTTAAGGTAGTTGATCTCGTAGTCACGGCTCAGGGCCATGTCGCGCGTCAGCGTGATAATCTCCACGCCGGGAGCCATCACGAGGAATGTCATGTCGAAACGAATCTGGTCGTTGCCTGCGCCGGTTGAGCCGTGAGCTATGGCATCCGCACCAATCTCGTTTGCGTAGCGGGCAATAGCCAATGCCTGGAAGATACGCTCGGAGCTGACGGAGATGGGGTAGGTGCCTCCGCGCAGCACGTTACCAAACACCATATACTTAAGGCTCTTCTCGTAGTACTCCTTGGTTACGTCGATTGTTACATATTTCGTTGCGCCTAACTTGTAGGCGTTCTCTTCGTTTTGCTTCAACTGCTCACGGCTGAACCCGCCCGTGTTGGCACAGGCGGCATATACTTCATAGCCCTTCTCCTTGGCAAGGTACATCACTGTGAAGGAGGTGTCCAACCCTCCGCTGAATGCTACTACTACTTTCTTCTTCATATATCTATTGCTGTTTTTGTTTGTCGTTTCTGTTTCTCTCTTCTGCTTCGCGGGCGGCACGGTGCGGGTCTGCGGGGTCGAACATCATTGCCGTGCAGATGCAATACCTGCGGTTCGTGCGCTCCAGTATGTCGTGGTTCACGCAGCCGTTGCAGCCCCGCCAGAACGCCTCGTCGTCGGTGAGGTCGGCAAAGGTGACCGGCACATACCCCAGCTCGGTGTTCATCTTCATCACCGCCGCGCCGGAGGTAAGGCTGAATATCTTCGCCTTGGGCCAGCGCATACGTGCCAGCTGAAACGTCATGTCCTTGATACGTCGGGCAACGCCCAATCCCCGGAAGTCGGGATGCACAATCAGTCCGGAGGTCGTCACATACTGTTTGTTGCCCCACGACTCGATGTAGCTGAAGCCGGCAAAACGGTCGCCGGCAAGGGCGATGACGGCTTTCCCTTCTACCATCTTCTGTGCTACGTATTCGTGTGTGCGCTTGGCAATACCCGTTCCGCGCACCTTGGCTGCCTCTTCGATGGTTGTCAGTATCTTGTCTACGTATATCTCGTGAGAGGCGTCGGCAATCATCACATCGATTTCTGTTTCCTGTTTCATGTCTTCGATAGTTCTTCTTCCTTATTTAAGCTCCATGTATATGGTTATATGAAATGCGTGAGTGCTTTCACCACGCGGTCGCGGCTGACGCCTTCGCGCGGGATGATGAGTATGGTGTCGTCGCCGGCTATCGTCGCGAGTATCTCGTGCGGGGCATGAAGGTCGATGTCCGAAGCGATCCCCATGGCATACCCGGGGCGCGTACGCACCACTGCCAAATTCCCCGAGAACTCTATTGTCGAACGTTGCGCCGTCTGCGGCACGGCTGTCTGCACCGAGGGCGAATACTCGCCGAGGTGGTAGACGTAGTCGCCGTTCGCGTCATGCACTTTGGATACCTTCAGCTGCTTGATGTCGCGCGAGAGGGTTGCCTGCGTCACCTGAAACCCGCCCTCTTCCAATGCCCTCAGCAGTTCTTCCTGATTGCATATCGTCTTTGTCTGTATGATATGGCAGATAGCGTCCAACCGTTCCTTCTTTGTACTCATACCCATGTATATTTATGCAAAACGGACGCAAATGTAAGGCGAATGGTGGAATAAATATGCAATCCCCGCAGTGTTTTTGCATAATTATTTATCCGCATGGCGAAGGCGGGACAAAGGAACTCTTTTGTCCGGTCAAAAAATCGCATATTCTTGTTTTTCGTTTTATGGTGAGCACTTCCGAAACTGTCGTTTCCGAAACGGCTGTTTCGCTTCGGCAAAAGTGGTGCAATTTTCTTGCGGTAGAAACGGTAACTTTGCGGCTCGTAAACTAAATGATGGATATGAAAAAGAGTGTAGGAGTATTGATGGTAGGGCTTCTGCTGTTGTCTTCGTGCGGAAGCGTCCCTTTGACGGGAAGAAAACAAGTGTTGCTGGTTTCCGATCAGGAGGTGCTGACCTCCAGTCTGACGCAGTACAGCGATTACATGAAGTCTGCTGCGAAATCGACAGACAAGGAACAGAGCGCGATGGTGACCCGCGTGGGTAAGAAGATTGCCGCCGCCACGGAGGCTTATCTCAAGGAGAACGGTATGGAAAGCGAGATTAAGAACTTTCAGTGGGAGTTCAACCTCGTGAAAGACGACCAGGTGAACGCCTTCTGTATGCCCGGCGGGAAGATCGTCGTGTACGAGGGTTTGATGCCGCTTGTCAGTTCGGACGACGAGCTGGCGGTGGTCGTGGGGCATGAGGTGGCACACGCCGTCGCGAAGCACAGCAACGAACGTATGAGCCAGCAACTGATGGCGCAGTATGGCGCAGCTATCCTCGGGCAGGCGGTCAGCAATAAGAGCACGGCGGTCCAGAGCCTTGCGAACACGGTGTATGGCGTGGGCGCACAGTATGGCGTGATGTTGCCTTTCTCGCGCAAGCACGAGTCGGAAGCCGACTACATGGGACTGGTGTTCATGACGATGGCTGGATACAATCCGGATGTGGCTGTGGGCTTTTGGCAGAAGATGTCTGCGGGAAAGAGCGGCACGACGCCGGAATTCATGAGCACGCACCCGAGCGACGCCACCCGCATTGCCGACATCAAGAAGGAGCTGCCCGACATCAAGTCGAAATACGGAAGCAAGTAGTCTCCGCAGCGGGGCTACAAAGCCTCTCTCGGCGGCTATTTATCATTTCAGGTATGTAAGTGATAAAAAAATCGCCGGCTTTTTATCCTCGCAACCCCGCGCGGTTAAATCGCGCGGGATCTTTTTATCATTCCGGGTCTGCGCGGTTAAGTCGCGCGGGATCTTTTTATCCTCGCAGGTCTGCGCGGTTAAGTCGCGCAGGATCTTTTATCATTCCACACATTGAAATGATAAGAAACCTGCCGGATTCGGATTCTTTTTTTCTACGGCTACCAAACTTTCACGCGATTTTGTCCCTCGCGGAGCTGTTCGAGGGGTCCGGGCGTGGGATGCGGACTGCGCGGAGTGCCGAGGAGGTCGGTGTCAATGGAGAGAGGGCTGCCGTCGGGCTGCTCGTATGCCTGGCGGGGGAGCTTGGCTTTCCCGAGCCTTTCAGTATCCACGCGACGGGTCGGCATGCCCTCTATCCCCTTTACGGAAAGGGATAGATACACGCCGTCGGGCGTTTCCTCAATCTTCACATCGGGGCTGAAGCCCGAGGCGACAACCTTACACTCTTCGCCATCGAAGGGCAGGGCTGCGTTGTAGTAGACATTACCGTCGACCGTCATGGGATACACAGCATCGTTATAGATCGCAAGTCCGTAGTGTCTTTGCCCCTCAGTTTCTCCCTCGGGAAGGTCTGCCGTGAAGATGTTGTTGATGAAACGGTCGTCGCCCCCCGGGATGATGGAGAGCCCTGCCACATCGGTGGAGTGGGGCAGGAAGTAGGGCGTGTAGCGGTTGTGCTCAACGTAGTGATGGATGTCGCCCACGATGAGGTTGTGCACATACGCGCCGCCCTCGGACTGCTCCGAGATGCTTCGCCGCGAGGCAAGGATGTTGTTGTCGATGAGAAACGGTCCGTGGTTCACCTCAAGGAATATGTCCTCAAGGTCGTTGTCGTAGAAGAGGTTTCGCGACACCCTCGTCCCCTGCGTCATCCAGTCGAGCCAAATGGCGCGACCCGCGTTGTGGATGCGGTTGTGGGAGATGCGGGTATCCACGGCAGCGTGGAACTTTATCCCGCCAATCTCGGCACCCGTAAACTGCCGCTTCACCCATATATCGTGGATATGGTTGTCCTCAACAAGACTGAAGGCAGAGCCCATGCTCCCGCATATACCTGTCTGCTCGCAGTGTGAGATGTCGTTGCCGCGGACGATGTGAGAGCCGATGTTGTCGCGGTTCCACCCGTGGCGGATGGCGTTGAAGGTTACTTCGATGTAGTGGAGCGAGCCGTCGATGCTCATGTCGCCGAGCCAGACGTTATGCCCCGTGCTGCGTTCCTTCCCGAGCGTGATGCCCGAGCATTTGGAGTTGCTTATCACGTTGCCTTCGATAATCCATCCTTTGTTCCAGTGCGTTGCAACCATGCCTATCTGCTCTGCCGTGGGCGCAGCCCACTGCGTGGCAGCCTGACTGATATGGAAGCCTTGAAGGGTGATGTAGTTGATGCCTTGACGCTCGGGATAGAAGCAGGTGCGGCGCGTCGTTATCTCCACAAGCTCTTTGTTGGGGTTGTGGCTGTGGAAGTTTGCCCAGATGACAGTACTCGTGCCGCTCTGCTCGCAATACCATGTGTAGATGCTTCCTTCGCGGTCGCGGCTCTGATCGTAGGGCGCAGGATGCAACACTTCGTCGAGCGTAGACTTCTCGTAGAGCGAACGGTTGTTGAGAAACACCTCGCCGGTGTGATGCTCGCGCCCTTTGCCGTCGAACCAGTCGCCGTACACAAGGTCGGTGTACGGGTTATAGCTGCCGAAGAAGGTGTTGTCGAGAGTGACCTTCCACACGCCGCCATCCGCTTTCGTCCAGCCGGTGATCCTCTCCGAGCCTTTTATCTCAGCCTTCTCGCCCGCGGCAGCCCGATAGACGATGCGCCGCGTGTCGCTCTCGCCGCCCCGAGGAGGGTTGACCCACTCGCGGTATGTGCCCTCGTGCACAGTAATGACATCGCCCGGGTAGGCATACTCCGCCGCCTTGCCTATGGTCTTGAAGGGCGCAGCTTCCGTCCCGTTGTTGGCATCGCTGCCTTTCGTGGCAGAGACATGATATTCCCTCGCCTCTGCCGTCATGCAGCACACGGCGAGCAACGCGAAAAGCAATCCCGTTCTCTTCATATCTCTCTCTTAGTATTCTAATCTTAATGTCATCTGTCCGTATGGAGCCATCGTCAGCGAGCCGTCGGTCGTCTCGCCGGCTATGTCTTCTTTCTTACATATGGAGACGCGTGCCGGAGCCTTGCGCGGGAAGGTCAGCCGGAGGCTCTCTTCCTTGTCGGAGAGAGAGCGGAGGCGCACAATCATGGTACGCTCTGCGGCAAGCGACTTGATAATCGTGGAGTAGACCATGGGGTTGTCGATGGCTATCAGCGGCTGCACATGCGGATCTTTGTCGGCAGCGACATGCACCAGCGGCTGTGCCTGTCCAAGTCCGAAGCGGTTAGCTTCCACAACGTCGAAAGCCTCGTGCGGATATATCCGATAGCGGAACACGACGGGACCGTCTTGCGTCAACGGGAAGTTGGTATGCCAGTGGTTGTTCATTGCCCACGAATAGATGGTGGAGCTCGGGTCGAAACGGGTGATCCAGTTGCCATCGCTGCCCCAGCTCATCGCTATGTTGGCATAACGGCCGCCGTATTCAAACAACGGGGCATCCGGCGAGCACCATGTCACGCCGTGCGTCGCGTTGGATATGTCGAGCCACCGTTGCATGGCTATCCAGTTGCGGTTTGCCTGCTTCCATTGGTCTTTGTCCACCTCCATCACGCCCCACGGGATGTCCACGCGGGTCTTCGAGTCGGGTATATTGAAGGCGAAGCCGAAGTGTATGCCGTCTTTGGCTTTCAGCGGCAGCTTGTCCACGACGTTGGATATCTCCACCCACGGCTGTCTTGCCTCGAGGCGCACAGAGCGCGACACGCTTCGGCAACCGGCAGCTTTCGAGGTGACCAGCAGCTCCACTGCCAAAGGGCCTTCCTCCACGACGGATACCGTCAGCACCGTGTCGGCATGCGGCTCGTCCACGTTCGCCGGCAACCAGGCAAAGGTGTTCGCCCCCTCGCCGATGTAGTCATAGTCTGATCCTTTCTTCTTCAAGGAAACGATGTTTCCCGTTGCGCGGTCCACGTGAACCGTCAGTACGTCGTTCTCGAGCGTTGTCCCGTCTATGCGGCAACTGCCCGGCAGCGAGCATTCGCCCTCCACAACGCGGAAATGACGCGAGCCGAGAGCCGGCACTTCCGTTGCCCGAAACAGCAGCTCGCCCGTGGAAAGACGCTGCGAGAGCACCTCGCTGCCCGCCTCGTCGACCACCTTGTTCCCCCTGCGGCTCTCCTTTGCCGTGAGACGGACCATGCCGCCCCGGTTCCATGTGTGTACGTTGAACACTGCAACGCCGCCGTTCGACGGACCGAACTCAGACTCTCCTGCGCCCAACGACTTATCCGTGACGGGTGCCAGCACCATATCCATCATATCCAGCGAACGCTCTTCGGCTTCGTGGAAGAGCGACTGCTTCTTCTTCCATATGGCATCCTGGAAATAGGGGTCGTCGGGGTTCTCGAAACACCACGTGTGCTCCGTGCTCAAGAGGATATAACGCCATGCCTCGTCGAAGTCCTTACGCGGTGTCTCCCCGCCGTCGGAGAGCATCGACCAGATGGTCTCTGCCTGCACCAGTCGCTCCTTCGCATTGCGGTTCTTGGCAGTCAGACCTGCCGCCGTGCCAAGACCGTCGGTCCAGTATTCCGTGTAGTCGCCCGAGACAACAGGCAGACGGTCGCCATATTTCTCTTCTATCATCGTCATGATCTCGTGCCCGCCGCAGATACGGATCTTCGGGTAGGCATATTTCTCGTTCCATTCCTTCACGGCATAGGGTATGTCGGCATCGAGGGGGTTGTTGTCCCACAGCGACCACGAGAAGACGGCGAAGTCGTAAGGATAGCTCTCCGCTTCCATATCCATCAGCTTCTCTGTGAAGTCGACATCGGCAGACCCCGTGCGTATCACCTTCGGCACCTTGTTCGGGTCGCGCTGTCCGAACCACGGACGCCCTGTCGCGCCACCCTTCTTCATGCTGTCGCTGTTGCCATAGCCGCCGGGCTGGAAGAACAACACCTTCGACTGCCCGTCGGGACCAACCCACCAGAAAGGCTTCCCGTCGATGTCGAAGTTGTGGGCGTTACCTGCACGGTCGCGGTTGGGCCATGAGATGATATACCGTATTCCTTCCTGCACCATGACGGGGATCAATCCCCACGACATGCCGGGTATGTCGAACTGCTGGAACACATCTGCCGGCGCTCCGCTCAGACGTTGCATCTCGCGTGAGAACGCGAACACATGAAAGATCTCCTCGTCGACCGAGGTGCTGGTGTTGGCGTTCAGATAGCTTGCGTCAAGACATATCTGCCCCTTCTTCAAGGCATCGATAATCCTGCTGCGCATCTCGGGGTTCGACTGCCACAGCCGCTCCACGGGCCAGCTCACCTCCGGGTTCCACACGAAGCGTGAGCCGTCGGGGTGGTTCTTCGTCTCTTCCGCCAGCTTCATCCCCTCGATGACATTGTTCTTATGAAGCGTCTCCACGTTCTTCTGCGTATTGGTGTACCCCACATCCACATGGGCATGGTTATACAGGTACACATTCCAGTGGCGCATCGGAGCGACGCTGACTTTCTGCCGGTAGGTCTTGTCTGCCCCGCGAAGAGTGAACGTGACATCCGACTTCTTCTCTGTCGGCACTGTGGCAGGGAGCATCACCTCCACCTCTGTCGAGTCTTTCGCGTCGAGAGCGAAACTGCTCGTCTCCGTTTTCCCTTTGGCTCTCACTTCAACCGTGAGATTGCCTTTCAGCTCTTCGCCTTTCAGACGGATCGTTACGATACGCCCTGCCTCGCCGTCACTCCTGTATCCGTAGAGCGGACGCACCACGTAGTCTATCGCAACGGGCTTTATCTCCGCCTCTGCTGCGACAGACAGGGCGGACAACAACAAACAAACTCCTAACCGTGTCTTCATCATATTGCTTCTTTATCTGTTTCCTTACTGTTTTGTGACGATACGTATCTTCTGCCCTGACTTCTTATCCGTCGAAGGCTTGTGTATCCATTTCCCTTGCCGATACTCACCCGACACCGTGTTCCCGCCGAACGTACACAGCCGGAACGATACGTCCCAGTCTTTCGGGAAAGCCGGCAACACATATACCGTGTTGCCATACGACTGCACGACCATGTCCTGCACCGTCATCAGCAGGTTGCCGCCGTTGTCCTGATCGGGCGTCCAGTCGAAGTTAGGTCCCCAATAAGCGGGGAAGCGATGACGGGGATGATTATTCCGGATCTTCACCAGCAGGTTGTTGCGCGCCTCTTCCGTCAGCCCAAGGCGGGCAGCCTGCTGACCGTCTTGCCGCCATCCCGTCTCGCCGCGAATCAGCCGACCGTTGTAAGTGTCGATGCCAAGTCTGCAGTCTGCTGTGGATATGTTGCAAAGCGGGAACGGGAAGATGGCATAGAGGTCCGGATTCTCGGAGTTCGACGGCTTGTCTGCGTATCGCTCTGCTGCGGTAAACACCCGTTTGCCATCTTTCAGGGCGGTCGGGATGTCCGGCAGGATTTGCTGCAGCTCTTTCCACATCCGGCGGTCTTCTTTCGTTGCGTAATCGGTGGGCAACGTCAGGAGACTGCTCACCACGTAATGCAACCCTGCGACATTCGGCAGGTCGTTCACTACATCCGTCCAATACATCTCCAGCGCATGTGTCGGCGTGATCCGCAGTTTGCCTTTCTCGTCGCGAGGGAAGAAAGAGGTGTAAAACTTCAACACCTCGCGCGACATCGGGATCAGCGTATCGCGGGCAAACGCCCCGTCGCCGGTGTAATGATAGTAGTCGTACATCAAGGCGACAATCTCCAAGCCGGGGCTCCAGTAATGGCGCACGTAAGGGCTTCGCACCTCTCCGGTCTTCAGATGGCTGCGGTCCCAGCCGTAGTCGTAGTTTGTGAATGTCCCGAAGATGGTGGATGTCTCGGGAGTCACCGCGCCCTCCGCGCCGAAGAACACCTCGGCGTTTCTCTTCAGCATAGGCAGGTTGGAGAAGTAGTGGCGAAACAGCACCCGCATCATATCATAATCGCCGCTCTTCAGCATGGGGTGATACACCAGGCGGGTGTTTTGCCACCAATAGTCCGGTCCCCACAATCGGAAGTCGGGATTATACTGCCTCGTGCTGTCGGTATACACGGGGTCGACGGTGAATATCGAGCCGTTGAACTTTATCGGATAGTTTCCTCTGCCCCCGCAGGCGGAGATCCAGTTTTGCAACACGTAAGTCTGCGTTATACGGTTTCCCGTGATGCCATCGGGGGTTGCTATCCGAATGTAGCTCTTGTCCCAATACCGTTTCCAGTAGTCTGCCGTGCGACGTGCTGCCACGTCGAAGGTCGGAGCTTGTCGTAATATCTCCGCCGTGCGGTCTATCCACTCTTTTGCCGTGCGGGTCTGCTCCGTGTAGGTTGCTATCTTTATGCAGAAGTCGCGGGAGGCAGCTTCCGAGGCGATGATGGTGGGGGCACACTTCACGAAGCCTTCGCCCGACGCGTTATATCCCATCGTCCGACCGAGGAAAGGATCGCGGCTGCGGTTCTCTTCACTCTCCAGCTCTTGCAGCTTCAGCGTGTACGGATAGATGGAGTGCTCGTTACGGTGATACACCACAATATTATTGTTTCCGGCATCTGCCACAACGTCCGGATATTCCAGCTTCAAAGAGTCCTGCGGACAGTCCTGCAAGGCGAAAAACACTTCCTTGGCAGGTATCTGCCTGATCTGCGTGCGCCATATCTCGGACGAGACCGTCA
This sequence comes from bacterium, assembly GCA_963641545.1. Classification (GTDB taxonomy): domain Bacteria; phylum Bacteroidota; class Bacteroidia; order Bacteroidales; family Tannerellaceae; genus Parabacteroides. The sequence continues at coordinate 13,473 of CAVIFD010000003.1, forward strand.
CCTGCACCGGATAGGTCGACTGCCCTTTCAGATACACGACGGGCGACTCGCTGTCGACCAGGAAGTCCATCTTCACCTCGTCCTTCTTGTCCTTTATCGTGATTTCAATCTTCCCCTCGGCAAGGTTCAGGAACTGCCGGAAGGACACATCGTCGCCCTTCAACGCGGGACGGAGCGAAACCCGCAGCTTGCCCTGCTTATAAAGGGCAGCATTCTCTGCCCAGGCATCCGTTCGCGAGAGGTAAAACACCAGGTTGTCGCTGCCTTCCATCCACACGTTTGCTCCGACCTCACCGTTGCCTATCGGCATGGATCCCGACGCATCGCCCGACGGGGTGTCCCACACTACCGAATAGTTGTTCACCACGTCCGACTGCGCATAAAGTGCCGGCGATCCCGAGAGCAACAGGCACACGGCACATACTATATTCTTCATCTTTCAATATTGTTTAGTTCATTCACTTATTCTCAATCGTTCTCCGGCAATATCTTGGCTATCCATCCTCCGCCGTCGGAGAGGTCGACAGAGAGACTGTCGCCTTTCTTCACTTCTTTCACCTCGTGCTTGTAGTCGGTAGCCGTAGTGGCGGCATTGATGCCGTCGCGGATGATTTCCATCCTGTATGTCTTTCCTTCCGCCAGGAAGTCGAACGCCAAACGCAGCGTGCGGGCATCCCAGTTCGTGATGGCTCCCACATACCACGCTTCGCCGCTGCGGCGGGCAATGGCGACGTGCTCACCCATCTTGCCGGAGAGGGCGCGGGTCTCGTCCCACACCACCGGCAGAGAGAACAGGAAGCGGGCACATTCATCCTCCGCATAATAGACCGAAGGAGCGTCGGGCACCATCTGCATCGGGCTGCAGGAGATGACTGCCATCGCCATGGAGTGTGCACGTGTGCCCTGCCCAAGGGGAGTGTCTCCGATGGGGCGAAACTTACGGCGGCTCGCGTTCAGCATCGTGCCCGGGATATAGTCGGCAGAGCCTGCCACGTTGCGGATGAAGGGCAGTGTACAGTCGTGCTCGGGGGTGATGCGGTCGCTCACTCCGTTCATCTCAAACTCAGCCAAAGCCTCGCGGGTAAGCACATTCGGGTAGGTTCGGCTCAGTCCGTCGGGGCAGTAGGCTCCGTGGAAGTTGACCACCAGGTGATGCCGTGCGGCTTTCTCCGCCGCTTCGTGGTAGAAACGCACCATCTCCTGGTCGAAGCGAGCCATGAAATCTATCTTGACACCTTTCACGCCCCACCGCTCGAACTGCTCGAATGCCTCGTCCATCCTGTCGTAGATCTGATGGTAAGACACCCACAGCATAAGGTCCACACCCTTCGAGCGGCAATAGCCTGCAATCTCTTCTATGTTCACATCCGGCTTCGGGCAGAGCACATCGCCTTTGTTCCATCCGTCGTCGATGAGGAAATAGGTGATGCCATAGTCTGCGGAGAAGTCGATCATATACTTGGCAGTCTCCGTGTTCAGACCTGCTTTGAAGTCGACGCCCGAGACGCCCCACCGTCCCCACCAGTCGAAGTAGGTCCAGCCCGTCTTGATCCACGACGTGTCGTCCACCCTACATTCCTCGCCCAGCAGCCATGTCAGTCTGTTTGTTATCAGATCCACGTCTTCGTCGGCAACAGCCATCACGCGCCAGGGGAACGACCTTGTGCCCTCGACGCGGGCAATGTAGTCGCACCGCCGTGTGACGGCTCTCTTGTTATAGTAATTGTCGCTGTCGGCATAGCCGGCGGGATAGTTCCAGTGGTGCATGTTCAGCGCACCGTTCACCGTCTTCAGCCACATGACGGGATAGTCGTTGATGTCTGCCTCGAGAAACACCATGCGGCACGACGCGGGGCTGCCGACCAGTGCCGGCAGGTTACACATATCCCCGTCCGAGAGCTTTCCCATCTTTTCCGTCACGTAAGCCTCCTCGCACGAGCTGCCCGGGTTGTTGTCGCGCTGGAACGTGAAGTCGCAGTCGTCGTCGAAAGAGTATGTCGCGCTCTCGTCGTACACCGTGAAGCCGTCTTTCAGCGAGGTGACAAACCGATAAGCCACACCTTCGTTGTATGCACGGATCTCCACCGACACATTATCGCGGAAGTCTATCCTGAGTTGGTTGTAACGCTCCGTTACGACTGCGCTCTGCTCCTTTACCACGGGATGATGCTCGCGGGAAACCGTCGTGCGGCTTGTCCGCAGGATCTTCGCCTTCGTGCCCGGCATGTTCCCGAGGTCTGTCCGCATGGCAATGTTGTCGACGCGATAGAGCTTCTCGCCGCGTTTCGTCACTTCGATGGAAAGCGAATCGCCCTTCTCAACCCTTACCGTTATCTGTTTGTCGGGCGAGAGCAGTTCAGTCCTCTCGGCATGGAGCGACAGCGCGCCAAGGAGACCGACAGCCAGCCCTATGCATTGCTTCTTAATACACCACATACGCGTCGCCCTCTATCTTCAGTGCTCCGAAACTTCCTTCCGACGTATAAGGCTGTCCGCCGCCGATGTACAGCTCCACATCGCCTGCCTTCTGCACCAAATTACCCCTCACGTCCACCAACGCCAGCTCTTCGGGCGAGAGCGTGAAGGTGACGGTGCGGCTCTCGCCTTTCTTCAGATGTATGCGCTTGAAGCCTTTGAGGGCACGGAGCGGCACGCGCGTGTTGCCGTTCTGAGGATGCGAGACGTAGAGCTGCACAACCTCGTCGCCATCCCTTGCGCCGGTGTTGGTCACCGTGGTTGTCACCTCAAGGCTCTCGCCCGTCTTCACCGTCGCAACGTTTTGCAAGGGTGCATATCCGAACGTTGTATAGCTCAAACCATAGCCGAACGGATAACGCACGTCGCCTCGGAAGTAACGGTACGTGCGGTTTGCCATCGAATAGTCCTCGAAGTCGGGCAGGTCCTCATCATTCATATACGTAGTGAGCGGCATACGCCCTGCGGGGTTATAGTCTCCAAAGAGCACATCCGTGATGGCATCGCCTGCCGCCTGTCCGCCATACCATGCCTGGAGGATGGCATCCGCGTTGCGGCTTTCCCACTCGAAGTTCATGACAGAGCCGGACATATTAACCAGTACAAGCGGCCGTCCCGTCTTCTTCAGCTCTTTCATCAGCTCGGTCTGCACCGGCGGGAGCTTGATGGATGTGCGGTCGCCACTGGCAAAGCCTCCGTAGCCTGCTGCTCCGGCATCGCCCGCCTCGCCTTCATAGTCGGCACTGATACCTCCGACGAAGATTATCACGTCGGCTTTCCGTGCTCGCGCTGCCACCTGCGCAAACGACGGTCCGCCTTCTATCTTGCCGACCATGCCCACGCCCGTCAGCGTGTCAATCTCCATCGCATCCCCGAAGCGTTTCTTCAGGCTCTCGTAGGGAGTTGTTATCTCGCTCGGCACGCCGAAGTAGTTGGCAAGAAGCGTTGATTCGTTGTTCATGTTCGGACCGATAAGGGCAATGCGTTTTATCTTCGATGCCTTGAGCGGGAGTATGTTTCTGTTGTTCTTCAGAAGCACCATCGACTCCCTCGCCATCTTGTATGCCTGCGCCTTGTGGGCGTCGCACTCTATCACCTCGCGAGAGATGGCAGAGTATGGCACGCGGTCCGCAGGGTCGAACATCCCCAACTTAAACTGTATCCTGAAGAGACGCTCCAAGGATACGTTTATCTCTTTCTCCGTGATGAGTCCTTTCTGCACGCCCTGGAGGAGCTTCTGATACAGGTCGCCGCACTCAAGGTCTGTGCCTGCCAACACGGCATCCGCCACGGCTTCCACATCGTTGCTGTGTGTCTTATGGGTATGGGCAAAGTTGCTTATCGCCCAGCAGTCGGATGTCACATAGCCGTCGAACTTCCACTGGTTGCGCAGTATGTCTTGCAGCAGGGCATCATTTCCGCAGCAGGGCTTCCCGTCTACGCGGTTGTAGGCACACATCACGCCGTGCACCTTCGCTTTCGTCACTAATTCGCGGAATGCCGGCAGGTAAGTGTCCCAAAGGTCGTATGCCGACGGACGCGCCTCGAAGTAGTTGCGGTTGCCTTCCGGTCCGCTGTGCACCGCGTAATGCTTCGCGCAAGCCACCGCCTTCAGATACCGCGGGTCGCTGCCCTCGATGCCCCGCACGAACGCCGAGCCCATCTTGGCTGTCAGGTACGGGTCTTCGCCGTAACACTCCTGTCCGCGCCCCCAGCGCGGGTCGCGGAAGATGTTGATGTTCGGGCTCCAGTATGTCAGCCCGCGATATATCTCGCCTGTCTTCCCCGCCTTCATGTCTTCGTTGAAAAGGGCTCTGCCTTCCGATGAAATCATGTCGCCCACGGTCTGCAAAGCCTCCGCATCGAACGTCGCAGCCATGCCTATCGCCTGCGGGAAAGATGTCATCTTCTCTTTCGTCCGCGCCACGCCGTGCAACGCCTCGTTCCACCAGTTGTATGCCGGAATGCCGAGGCGCGGCACTGCCGGAGCAGCGTGTTTCATCAGCTGCACCTTCTCTTCTATTGTCAGACGGGAAATGACATCCTGCACGCGCTCTTCCAACGGCAGATC
>CAVIFD010000004.1:0-15593 GCA_963641545.1 bacterium
GCTTGAGATAATCCTCCAGCTCTTCTTTCTGCAAGTACTCGTTGCGGTTCACGGAAGAAAGACATTCCACCGTCGTGAGCAGCGTCCCTTTGCCGTCCGACTCAATGCTGCCGCCCTCCAAGACGAAGGGTTGCATGTTGACGGGGACGACAGCCTCGGCAAACGTCCCGAGACGAAACAGATTGCGCGTAATCAGGTTGTCGTGGTTGGCAGCGAACTTCATCCCCCAGCCGTTGAACACGAAATCGCACACCACAGGCGTGCCATCGTCGAAGACCGAAATCCCTCCGTGGTCGCGTGCCCAGGTATCGTTCGTTTCCATCTCTCGGAAGATGATACGGCTGCAGTCCACCTCGTCGCCCAGCTGCGTGCGCACTTCTGCCTCATCGCGACAGACAATAAGCAGCTTCTCCCTTCTGACAATCTCCTTTGCAATCTCGACGAAACACGATGTCACCTCACCGAGCATCGGTGCCCAGTCCGTTTCCTCGTGCGGCCAAGTGAGCTGAACCGCACTCTGCGGATACCATTCCGCCGGTAATATCGTTTTGCTTTCCATACCCATCACGAACGGCTGATCTGAAGTCCCTTGTCGGAAAGCCCCATCTCCACGAAGCGGGCATTGGGATGACGTTGCGCGGCTGTCAATTTCTTGCGTATGAGCAGAGCTGCCTCGGGGTCTTTTGCCACTATATAAAGGTAGCCGCCACCGCCTGCGCCGGGCAGCTCGCAGCCCAAGGCATAGTCTTCTATCTCCGAAGTCAGTGCCTCCACCTCCGGCGGGTTCGTCCCCGCGTCGAGAGCTTTCTTTTGCTCCCATGTCTTGGCAACAAGTCTGCCGTATGCCTCGAAATCGCCGCGCTGTATGGTTTCAAACATATCCATGGCATGCGTCTTCATCTTGGAAAGCAGACAGAGGTGCGTGGCACTGTTGAGAAACATTCCCTGCACAATCTCCGCCAGGATATTCTTTGCCGTGCGGGTGATGCCGGTGTAGTACAGCAGGTGGCACGAGCGGTACTGCGGGTCGGTGAACAGATGTTCGGGCAGCCAGCGCACAGCGGGACATTGACTGAAGCCCTCGGCACTCTGCAACAGCTTCAAGCCGTGCAACACTCCGCCATACTGGTCCTGCCAGCCTCCGCCGGTGGTAAGAAGCTGCTCCAAGACAAGTGTGCGACGACCAATCTCGCCCTTATCCCACGCCAAAGCGCAGAAGTCGGATATCGCGCCGAGCACCGTTGCTGCAAGGATGGAGCTTGTGCCCAGCCCCGAGCCGGCAGGGATGGCAGACAGCAACGTCACCTCCAGTCCCGACCCGAAGCTCTTCAGCTGCTCTTCCAACGAGGGATATTGCACAGCCGCAAACTCAGGAAGAAAACCGGCGAGCGACAATGCCGCCTTGGGAATGGAGAACGGCGAACCCACCTTCCTGTAGTCGCGCAGCTCGTCCCATGTGGTGACAACCTCCATCGCACCCAGGTCAATGGAGCGAAGGATGATCCTATATGTGTCCGACGGCTTTACATACACCTGCAAAGGCGGCTGTCCGTTCAGCTCGATGGCAACATTGACCACATTGCCGCCGGCATACATGCAATACGGCGGCGTGTCGGTCCACCCGCCGGCAAGATCTATGCGCACGGGGCTTCTCCCCCACACTATCTGATCGCTGTACACATCCCGCCGCGGGAGCTGCTTCTCGCAGGTGACAGAGCCTATCAGCCCTTCCCTCAGCAACGAGAATGCTTCCTGCTGCTCCGCCTCGTATGGTTTACCCGTGAGCTGCAACACACGGGAGCGGAACATTCGGTTGTGTATCCTCTTCATCAGCGGCACATCCTCGGAGAGCACCTCCGGCAGCGTAATACCCGCAGCAGCAAACTCACGGGCGGTATCTGCCAGGTCGAGCTGGTAGAACACGCTTCTCTCGTGGTTGGCTGCCAGCTCGGGCAGGTTGGCTGAGCGAAACTTCTCGCGCAGGGCAAAAAGACGACTGAGCGAGGCATGGTCCGACAGGTCGTTTGCCGACATCTTCTCTCTCGACAGCCATATATCCCTGCCCTGCTCCAACGCAGGCTCGGACACCATCCATCGCATGACCATTCCCAGCTTCTCCACGTTTTCGCAGACTGGGAACAACGGTGCGCGCTGCAAGTCTTCGAACGCATCAAGCCTTATGCCTCTCTCCTCAGCCCACTCGCTGACGGGACGACCCATGAATATCGTATCCTTATCCGCCGACGCTCCCCTGAACGTATCGTCGAAGCCGTAAGGACGCGCCGCCCATTCCTTTTCACCAATGGGGACGACATCAATGCAGACACCCGAGGGGACAGTCAGCATCCAGTCGTTCTCCGGCACTCCGGTGATGACATGCCTGCGGTCTATCTTCCAACCTCTGCCCACATGACTGTTTTCTATCCACAGATCCGAGTTGGCGGCAGTCAGCGTGATGTCGATACGTGCATTCTGCGTGAACATGGCAGGATGGGGCTTCACCTTACGGTTCATTATTGCCCGTTGGTCGCGCACAAGGTTCTGCACAGCCAGTGTGGAGGAGATAAGCTCGCGGCTCGTCCCGTAATGGTAGAACTCACCACCCTCCAAAGGAAGGACAGCCACACTCAGACGGCTCAGCTCTTCGTCGCCGAGGCACGGATGCTCGCCCAGCGACGGTCCGAACTCCGCATAGAGGTCGTATGGCTTCATCGTCTTTCCGTCCACCTCGTACGAACGCGCCATCAGCAGCTGCACAGCCCTGTCGCTTAGCAGCCACACACCAATGTCCATGAGGAAGAGATGCGTCTGTGCCAACCGTCCCAGTTCTTCAAGGGAAGGTTTCTGAAGCATAAAATCCAACTTATCGGGGGTGTTCCTGTCGGAGACGAACACACCATGATGCGTTGCCAACACGGGGTCGACCCACAACCCGTAGCACACAACATCCACATCCGGAATATCCTCCAACGGTTTGTTGATACGTATATATACATCCCCGCTGGCAATAAGCGTATGAAACGTATCCGGTGCCTTCTCCATTATTTCTTCGTAGAGCGGAAGCTGGAGCGACAGCAGGTCTTGCGACAGCCGCTGCCCCCTTGCCCAGCGGAACACGGGGATCGGTGTCAGTATCTTTCCCGACGGGGCATACCCGGGCAGACGGCGGCTCTCGCCGCCGGCATGAAGCAGTATCCTTTTCTCTCTTTTCAGCCATTCGCCAACGCCGAGTGTAGGAGCTTCCTTCCGCCTGCATGCATCCAAGAGCCACGTTGTTCCACCGCCGGAGCCCAAGCGGGCACCAACAGGGTCGGACGTGCAAAACCACTCGCCCTCCGTCGTCTTTGTCACCTGATGAAAGCAGCCCGCCAAATTAGGGGGTAACGACAATAATTTCTTCATATCTATGATCTTTAGACACCTAATATGATATTTGCATCAATACCCAACTCCCGATTCATCTTGCGAGCCACATTAAGTGTCGGCTCACACCTGCCGGAAAGATAGTCACTGATACGCGACGGGCTGACACCCAAGAGCTCCGACAGTCTGGTCTGGTTAAGCCCCATTTCATACATTCTGAGCTTCAAAATGTCGACTAACGACGGCGACTTGATAGGGTAATGTTCGTCCTCATATTCCGAAACCAACTCCGACAGGAGATCCAGTTCCACAAGATTCTTATCTGTCTTGGGCGTGTCGTCATCAACCAAAGGCATTAGTTCCTCAATTCTTGCCATTGTCGCATTATAAGCGTTCTTGTCTTGTATCTTTGCCATACTTCTATATGTTTTTAGCATCAATCTTATCATATTCCGCATGAGTACCAATGAAGCGTATCAGAACAGTCTTGATAGTGAATTTCACAACTACGATCAAACGGTAATCGTTTCCCCTGATATTGAACACATAGTGCTGATTACCTACACTGTCTACGCTATTGAAGGTCTTCTTCATGTCTGCAAAGCAAGTCCATTCCGCCTTCTTTGTCTTTTGACACCATTCTTCGAGTGCCACCTCTGCAGAAGCATGTTCGGTGTAGTACTCGATGATTTTGCTCCTTGCTATGATTCTCATTACCAATATATGCGTTTGATGCCCGCAAATGTAACGTCATTCTTTTAGGTCCCAAAACTTTTTATTGAAAAGCAAAACGTCGCTTATCGAACGGAACCGTGGATTTTGCTTTATTTCCGAATAGGGTCTATATTTGCGCTCACATTTTCAAAAACGAACTAAAGAAAACACGATATGCATAGTTGGTTTGAGTGTAAAGTCTCCTTTGATAAGGTTATGGAAAACGGGATGCAGAAGAAGGTAACGGAGCCTTACCTTGTCGATGCTCTTTCCTTTACGGAGGCAGAAGCACGTATCATCGAAGAAATCCGGCCGTTCATCTCCGGCGAATTCACTGTTACAGGCATCAAGCGCGCACGTTTCTCCGAGTTGTTCTTCAACGAGAAAGGCGACCGTTTCTACAAGATAAAGATCTATTTCATCACGCTCGACGAAAAGAGCGGTGCAGAGAAAAAGACAGCCGCACAAATGCTCGCCCAGGCAAGCACGCTGAAAGAAGCCATTGCCACCTTGGAAGAAGGCATGAAAAGTTCGTTGGCAGACTACACCATCGCATCCGTTACGGAGACCATGTTGATGGATGTCTTCCCTTTCTCACTCAAAGAGAAATCTCCTAAGCAGGGAGAAGAACAATGAGCATCTCGCAGAAAATAACAGAGCTGAAAGCATCGTTGCCCGAGGGTGTGATGCTCGTGGCTGTGTCGAAATTCCATCCGGCGGAAGCCTTGAAGGAAGCCTACGATGCCGGTCAGCGCATCTTCGGCGAGAGCCGTGCGCAAGAGCTGGTGGCGAAGCAGAGGCTGCTCCCGAGCGATATCGAATGGCACTTTATCGGTCCGCTACAAAGCAACAAGGTGAAAGACATTGCCCCCTTCATCCATACGATACACAGCATCGACTCCTTTAAGCTGTTGCAGGAAGTGGACAAGCAGGCATTAAAAAACGGTCGTATCATCCGTGTGTTGCTTGAGATACACGTTGCACAGGAAGAAACGAAGCATGGGCTGACACCCGACGAGTGTCGCAGTCTTCTGCAAGACGAACATCTGCACGAGCTGAAAAACATACGGATATGCGGACTTATGGGAATGGCGACATATACGGATGACATGACGCTTGTCGAGCATGAGTTTCGCACACTGCATACCCTTTTCCGCGAACTGAAATCGTGCCACTTCAAGAGTGACGACAGCTTCGCAGTGCTTTCCATGGGGATGAGCCACGACTACACGGTTGCCATCCGCGAGGGCAGTACCATGATAAGAGTCGGGACCGGCATCTTCGGCGAACGAGAATACTAACACACATTAAAAAACGAATCTGACATGTCTGACATGAAAACCCAATACGCAGGACTGACACTTCGTAACCCATTAGTGGTAGGAAGCTCAGGTTTGACAAACAGCCCCGAGCGAAACAAGGAGTTCGAGAAAGCCGGCGCAGGAGCCATCGTTCTCAAATCCATCTTCGAAGAACAGATAGAGATGCAGGGCAACACGCCCGCACAAGATCCCGCTCATGCGGAAGCAACCGATGATATCCTCCGCTACTTGGAACTTATCAAGCGTACGAAGAAGCTGTGCACCATCCCTGTCTTCAGCAGCATCAACTGTTGCCACACCGGAGAGTGGGTCGACTTTGCCCGTCAGACGGAGCTGGCAGGAGCCGATGCCATCGAGCTTAACGTGTTCTCGCTCCCGACAAGCACGGTGTATACCTCGGGTGAGGTTTTCAACACCTGCGTCGACATCCTACGCAAGGTAAAGGCGGCAGTTGCGATACCTGTCGTCATGAAGATCGGGAAAAACACGGATAACATACCTGCGCTCGTCAATATGCTGAAGGCAAACGGCGCAGACGGCATTGTGATGTTCAGTCGCTTCTACCAGCCTGACATCGACATCAACCACCTACAGATGGTCTCCGGCAACGTGTTCAGCAACCATTCCGACATAAGCGACACCATCCGCTGGACGGCAATCGTCAGCGGGAAAGTGCCCGGGATAAGCATTGCTTCCTCCACGGGCGTACACGATTGGGAAGATGCCGTGAAATGCCTCCTGGCAGGTGCTTCTGCCGTGCAGCTATGCAGCGCACTATACACCCACGGCAGCGAGATAATCCCGCAGATGCTTACCTGCATAGACGAGTGGATGCATCAAATGCACTTCTCGGACATCGCACAGCTGAGGGGCAAACTCAACTACTCGAATATCCCCGATCCGGCGATATTCGAGCGTTCGCAGTTCATGAAATATTTTTCAAACAGAGACTGAGTAAAGGGGCTTCGATATGACTTACTTGATCATATCGAAACCTGTGTAAGGCACCAATGCCTTCGGGATACGGATACCTTCGGGTGTCTGGTTGTTCTCGAGCAGGGCTGCCACTATACGCGGAAGAGCAAGGGCACTGCCGTTCAAGGTGTGGCAGAGCTGCGTCTTCTTGTTCTCGTCGCGATAACGACATTTGAGGCGGTTTGCCTGGTAGGTGTCGAAATTTGACACCGAGCTTACCTCAAGCCAGCGTTTCTGCGCTTCGGAATAGACCTCGAAGTCGAAACATATAGCTGCCGTGAAGCTCATGTCGCCGCCACAGAGACGAAGTATGCGATACGGAAGCTCCAGCTTCTGAAGCAATCCTTCCACATGGTCGAGCATCTCCTTATGTGATTGCTTGGAGTGTTCCGGCTTGTCGATACGCACCAGCTCCACCTTCGAGAACTCATGCAGACGATTCAGCCCGCGCACGTCCTTGCCGTACGAGCCTGCCTCGCGGCGGAAACACTGCGTATATGCGCAGTTCTTCACCGGCAACTGCTTCTCGTCGAGAATGACATCGCGGTATATGTTCGTCACCGGCACCTCGGCTGTCGGTATGAGATAGAGGTCGTCCACCTCGCAGTGATACATCTGCCCTTCCTTGTCGGGGAGCTGCCCCGTGCCGTAGCCGGAGGCGGCGTTCACCACCGTCGGAGGCATCACCTCCGTGTAGCCCGACTTACGTGCTTCGTCGAGGAAGAAGTTTATCAGCGCACGCTGCAGCTGCGCCCCCTTTCCTTTATATACAGGGAACCCCGCGCCCGTTATCTTCACGCCGAGGTCGAAGTCTATCAGATCGTATTTCTTCGCAAGCTCCCAATGCGGCAGCGCATCTTTCGGCAGCTCTGTCTCCATGCCGCCCATCTTCTCCACCACATTGTCCTCGGCAGCCACGCCCTCGGGCACTTCGTCGTATGGCACATTAGGTATCGTGTAGAGCAACGTCTGCATCTCTTCCGCAGCACCGTCCATCTCCGCCTGCAGACCTTTGCTCGCTTCCTTTATCTCGGCAACATGCTTCTTGGCTGCTTCCGCCTCATCCTTCCTGCCTTCTTTCATAAGCGAGCCGATGGACTTCGAAAGCGTGTTCACTTCCGCCAAGTTTATATCCAAACGGTTCTGTGCACTGCGTCTCTTATCATTCAGTTCGATCACTTTAGCAACAGCTTCCTTAGCGTTCTTAAAGTGCTTCTTCTCCAGACCACGAACCACGCGGTCTGTCTCTTCCGTAATCATTTTAAGCGTCAACATATGCTCACGATGTTTATTTGTTTCGACGCGCAAAAGTAAGCAAATCTCCCTCATACTGTACGGGAGGCATTTGTTTTGTTAGAGATCCCTGCACCATGGCGCAGCAGATTCACGCCGGAATCTGCGGTGACAGCTCCACTTTTCAAAAAGAAGGGCTGGCGGAGGGTTTGCCGGCGCCACTTTTCAAAAAGAAGGGCTGGCGGAGGGTTTGCCGGCGCCACTTTTCAAAAAGAAGGGCTGGCGGAGGGTTTGCCGGCGCCACTTTTCAAAAAGAAGGGCTGGCGGAGGGTTTGCCGGCGCCACTTTTCAAAAAGAAGGGCTGGCGGAGGGTTTGCCGGCGCCACTTTTCAAAAAGAAGGGCTGGCGGAGGAAGTTTCAGCATCACTTTCCGATACAGAAACGGCTGAAGACGGTTTGGAGGATTTCGTCGTTGGTGATTTCTCCTGTGATTTCTCCGAGATAATGGATGCACTCTCTGATATCCTGGCTCAGGAAGTCGCCCGAGATGTTCTTTTCCATTCCTTCGATAACGCGAAGTATGGCTTCGTGGGCACGGGTAAGCGCTTCGTAGTGGCGAACGTTGGTGACAATGACATCATTTTGCGACACTTCGGGCAAGGCGGCAGAACGAATCAGGCACTGTTTGAGCACATCAATATCCGCTTGCCGTTTGGCAGAGACATACAAACGGTCGTGGGTAGTGTTGCTCAGCAACTGCTGTTTGAGGGCTGAGAGCTGATCCGGCGCAAGCAAATCGGATTTGTTGAATACCATGATTACCTTCTTCCCTTCAGACTGAGGCAGGATTGTTTGCGAGAGTTTCTCTATCCGGTCCGCCGGAGCGGTAAGGTCGATTACCCAAAGGACGACGGATGCCTGACGTAGCTTTTGGAAAGTCCGTTCGATACCCATGCTTTCAATCGTATCGCTCGTCTCTCGGATACCTGCCGTGTCGATAAAACGAAAGACTATGCCGGAGAGACTGATGGTGTCTTCTATCACGTCGCGGGTTGTGCCGTGTATGTCGGAAACGATGGCACGTTCTTCGCCCACAAGTTGGTTGAGCAGTGTAGACTTGCCGGCATTTGTCTCGCCGACAATGGCAACAGGGATACCGTTTTTAATGGCGTTACCCACGCTGAACGAGTCTGCCAGCCGATGTATCAGCTGTTCGATATCCGTTGCCAACTGTTTCAAACGGGTACGGTCGGCAAACTCGACATCTTCCTCGCTAAAGTCGAGCTCCAACTCAATCAAGGCGGTAAAATCGAGCAACCGGCTACGCAGCTTTGCCAGTTCACCACTGAAGCCTCCTCGCATTTGGCTTACTGCCAAACGGTGCATACCTGCCGAGGTGGATGCTATCAGATCTGCCACCGCCTCCGCCTGGCTCAAGTCCATCTTGCCGTTTAAGAAAGCACGTTGCGTGTACTCTCCCGGGAGGGCAGAGCGACACCCCTTCTCTATCAGCAGCTGAAGTATCTGTTGCCGGATATATGTTGAGCCATGGCAGGTAATCTCGACGGTGTCTTCACCCGTGAAAGAATGAGGTGCGCGAAAAAGGGCGACAATCACGTCGTCGACAAGCTCTTCCCCACGGCGGATACTGCCGTAACACAACGTATAGGGCTTTCTGTTACGGAGATGTTTGCCTTCGGTCTTGGGCGTAAAGACACTGTCGCAAATAGCAATGGCATCAACACCGGACACACGAATAACGGCAATGCCTCCGACGCCGGGGGCTGTTGACACGGCGCAGATTGTATCCTGACCAATCATCTTTATACGGTGATCAGTTCATATTCCTGCGTGCCCAGTCCAATCTTCTCGGCATGCTCCAAGCCTGCCTGCCAGTTGGTGTCGGGGTGAATCATGTGGAATTTGTCTACTCCTTCGAGGTGTTCGTGCGGATGAGCTTCCGAGAGTTTATTTCCTCCTATTAACGGCGCATTGATGACCATGTCGGCACACGCCTTATCCAGCGCAACAGGGTCAAACGAAGCAGCAATGCCGAGATCGGGGATGATGGCTGCATCGTTATGGTTCCAGCAGTCGCACTCAGGCGACACATTCATGATAAAGCTGATATGGAAGTTCGGCTTATCGAGCAAGACAGCCTTCGAATATTCCGCAATCTTACAGTTGAGGCGTTCGGACGTATCCCAAGAAGCCAATACCGCACCGCTATGTTGGCAAAGAGCGACGCATTGTCCGCAGCCTACGCAACGCTCGTAGTCAATAACCGCTTTACGCTCATCGTCGAGATGGATGGCATCATGTCGGCAATGCTTGACGCAGATATTACAACCGATACAGTTATTGCGGTCGATACGTGGTTGCGAAGCTCCGTGCAATTCCAGCTTACCGGCAACACTGGCGCACCCCATTCCGAGGTTCTTCAGCGCTCCGCCAAAGCCCGTCTGCTCGTGCCCCTTGAAGTGGTTCATCGTGATGATTATGTCCGCATCAGCTATGGCAGAGCCGATCTTCGGGGCTTTACAATATTCTCCGTCAATCTCAATCTCGCGACATTCCGTGCCCTTCAATCCATCGGCGATAATCACTTCGCATTGGGCGGAGATGGGGTTAAAACCATTCTCCATCGCGCTACGCAAATGGTCCACGGCGTTGGCACGGCGACCGGAATAGAGCGTGTTGCAGTCCGTCAGGAAAGGCTTTGCCCCAAGAGTGCGAAGAAATGTCGCCATACGGGCTGCATAGTTGGGACGGATATACGCCAAATTACCCGGTTCCCCGAAATGCATCTTAATTGCCACAAACTGATCCTTGAAGTCGATGGCGGTAGCAATGCCCGCGCGTTTCACGAGCCGTTCCATTTTGTCCAGCAGATTGCCGGTCGGGGTCGTACGAAGATTGGTGAAGTAAACTTTCGATTTATCCATTCGCTTATTGTTTTTTGCGCGGCAAATGTACGCGATTCTTGTCATAATGCGCTACTTTTGTGCCGAATAGTTAGCTTTATGCTCATAAAAACAGAGATATGATAGACACATTAAAAAATCGCAGAACCATCCGCAAATATGCAGATAAAGACATCCCGGAACATTTGTTGAACGAGCTGCTGGAGGTGGCAACCCGCGCGTCGAACACGGGCAATATGCAGCTGTATAGTGTCGTTGTCACCCGCGATGCGGCGAACAAAGCCGCGTTGGCTCCCGCCCACTTCAACCAGCCGATGATTACGACAGCTCCTGTCGTGCTCACCTTTTGCGCCGATGCCAACCGCTTTGTGAAATGGGCAGAGCAGCGCAAGGCGGAAGCCGGCTTCGACAATCTGCAGACGTTTATTGCCTCAACCATCGACGCGATGTTGTTTGCCCAAGCATTCTGCGATGCTGCGGAAGAGAGAGGATTGGGGATATGTTATCTCGGGACAACGGCATACAATGCCGACAAGATCATCGAAGCCCTGTCGTTGCCGCGTTTGGTTGTCCCGATTGTCACTGTGACGGTGGGTTATCCCGCCGAGCCTCTGCCCGCGCAGCCGGAGAGACTGCCACTCGCAGCAGTGGTTCATCACGAGAGCTATTCCGATTACACGCCGCAAGACATCGACCGGCTATATGCAGAGAAGGAGTCTCTCGAAGTAAACAAGCAGTTTGTCCGCGAGAACAACAAGGAAACGCTGGCGCAGGTGTTCACAGACATCCGCTACACCAGGAAGAACAACGAATACTTCTCCGACGTACTGTCTGCGGTACTGAAAAAACAAGGTTTCATGAGATAGGGATCAGATACGATCCAAGACGGTTTGTATCAGTCCGGTCAGTGAGCTTTTATAGTCTGTGTTCATGTTCTTGTCCACACGACCGGCGATGATGCAGCAGACCGTCATTGCCCTATGCCCCATCAAGGCGGCAAGACCTGCAAGCGAGGAACTCTCCATTTCGAAGTTCGTGATCTGTTGACCTTGGTAGTTGAATGCCTCAATCTTCTTGTTCAGCTCGGGGTCGGCAAGCGGCAGACGCAGTTCCCGCCCCTGCGGACCATAAAAGCCGTTGGCAGCAATCGTGACACCACGGATGATATCATCGCGGGTGATCTGTTCAATCAATTCCTGGTCTGCCGAAACGACATAGGGCAACAGACCGGATAGTTTCCAGTCGAGCTGCTCCCTCAACGCCGCTTCAAAAGCCGCATCACGTATGCGCTCGGTGTCGGCATAGAAATAGATGACCCCATCGAACCCGACAGATTTCTCCGCAGCCACATAAGTGCCGACAGGCACGAAGGGTTGAAGTCCGCCCGACGTCCCGATCCTCACGAGGGTCAGTCTTCGGAAGGAAGGCTTTATCGTACGGGTGGAGAAGTCGATGTTTGCCAGCGCATCCAGCTCATTCAGCACAATGTCGATATTGTCCGTACCTATACCATGGGAAACAACGCTGAGCCGTTTCCCGCGGTATGTGCCGGTAACGGTGTGAAACTCCCGATTGGACACTTCGCACTCCCGCGTATCAAACATAGCGGCGACGGTCGACACCCTGTCAGGGTCGCCAACCAAGATTACCTTGTCTGCCAGCTGCTCCGGCTTAAGATGCAGATGGAAGACGGTTCCATCTGCATTTATGATCAGTTCTGATTCGGGAATGGTTTTCATCGGGAAAGATGTTAGTCTTTAAGAGGTTTCGACGGGACGCTTGTCGGCTTGGCTATTGCTTCGCGCATGGAAGTGTCGGCATCGATATTCTTCATCCTGTAGTAATCCATTATACCCAGGTTCCCTGAGCGGAAGGCTTCAGCCATGGCTTTCGGCACTTCGGCTTCTGCTTCGATCACCTTCGCACGGGCTTCCTGAGCCTTTGCCTTCATCTCCTGTTCGAGGGCGACAGCCATTGCACGGCGTTCCTCAGCCTTTGCCTGAGCGATGTTCTTGTCTGCCTGCGCCTGATCCATCTGCAGGAAGGCACCGATGTTCTTACCTATGTCTATATCGGCAATATCAATGGAGAGTATCTCGAACGCCGTGCCGGCATCCAACCCTTTGCGGAGCACCAGTTTGGAGATGGAGTCAGGATTTTCCAACACCGTCTTATGGCTTTCTGCCGAACCAATAGACGACACTATACCTTCGCCGACGCGGGCAAGGATCGTCT
Organism: bacterium; assembly: GCA_963641545.1. GTDB lineage: Bacteria > Bacteroidota > Bacteroidia > Bacteroidales > Tannerellaceae > Parabacteroides. Next base: position 12,767 of record CAVIFD010000004.1, read on the forward strand.
CTTCACCGGCACCACCCACCAACCTCTTGATATTGGCACGCACGGTGACACGCGCTTTGGCAATAAGCTGTATACCGTCTTTCGCAACGGCTGTCACGGGAGGCGTATCAATCACTTTCGGGTTGACAGACATCTGTACAGCCTCGAACACATCACGTCCCGCAAGGTCGATGGCAGTTGCCATCTGGAAGGGAAGGTCGATGTTTGCTTTGGAGGCAGAGACAAGTGCGTGGACAACCTTCTCGACGTGCCCGCCTGCCAGGTAGTGCGCTTCCAGCTCGTCGCGGGTCAGCGTTTTCAGTCCTGCCTTGTGCGCTTCGATCATCGCACGGGTTATCACATATGGCGGCACATTACGGATACGCATCAGGAACAGCTGTATCAGCGAAATGTTGACACCCGAGACTTTCGCCGAGATCCACAGCAGGAACGGCACATAGTAAAAGAATACTGCCAGCAGCATGACTGCCGCGCCCATCAGTATGACGGGGAAATAGTTCAATTCTTCCATATACATATAATTAAGCGTGAGTTTCTGTTTTCTCTGTTCTCGTCACCAACACGTTGTAGCCGTCTACGCGCAACACCTTAATCGGTGTGCCTTCGTCAATCAGCTCGCCGGTCGACTTCGCCTCAACCTCAACGTCGCCTATGAGAGCTTTGCCGATAGGCGCAAGGCGCGAGAGGGTGATCCCTTCGTCGCCCGGGTTGATTCCAAGCTCGCGGCTGGAGGTCAGCTTCGAGTCTACATCAGTCTTCAGGGCAACCTTACGGAGCGAGCGCGAGCGCAACAGCCACATAAAGGCGGCAACGAAAGTGGCGAGCGAGAGCAGCAATGCGGCGTGCCCCACCACAGTGCCGACGGAGTAGGCATAGATGATGCCTGCCACGGCAAAAAGGAATCCTCCGACACCGGCAAGCGTTATCCCGGGCAGGAGGAAGATCTCCAGCAGTATAAGCACGACGGCCACCAGCATCAGGATGGCAACAATGATTATATCCCAAATCATACCAATCAAGTGTTTAATGTTTGTTGTTCTTCAAGTAGTTTATCTCAGCGTTGCGGGCTTGCTTCTCCATGTCGGGCAGCTGAGCAAGCAAATGGTCGAGCTGTTCCTCGGCTTCGAGGATGGAGGGTTTCAGCTGCTCCCGCTTCGCGCTGCTGCCTGACGCGTAGGCATCTCTCAGGGCGGAGAGCTTCCCGCTCAGTTCTTTTATCTGCTTGTTCATGGCAACGACTTTGGTGTATGTGTTCTTCGCGTCGGGACTCTTTATCTCGTCCTGCCGATAGTACACCACGTTGTCGTTTATCACAAACTCGAAGTCTTTCCTTACTTCCACCTTCCCGAAAGGAATATCCTTGTGCGAGAGCTCCACCAGACGGCTGTAGTCGCTACCGGGCTTCCACGAGTCGCGGATGGAAGTGGCGGCGGCACGGGCACGCTTCACTTCCGTATCGTCGCTCTCCACACGGCTGTGATCGCTGTTGGGTATGAACAGATAAACGCAGACACTGCCATCGGGCTGGAAACGGTCGGAGACAAACCAGCCCAGGCCTTTTGCCTCGTCGAAGACAATCATATAGTCGTTGAACGGCGAGTTGAACGGCATGCCCAGCTGCTCGGGAGCGAGATAGGAGTCTGAGTTGGTGTTGTAGCGCGTCACAAACAGATCATAGCCGCCGAGCGCGCCGTTTCCTTTGGAGGCATAATAGATGGTGACACCATCGGAGAGAACGAAGGGGTAGTTATTGTCCACTCCCCCGCCTGCACCTATACGGAGCTGCTTCTCGTCGCCCCATTTGTCGATCAGCTTCGACTGGGAGAACAGGCAGTAGCTGCCGCTGTCGGCAGGGTGGGCATAATATATCTTGTCACCTTTCTGGTTCATGTACACCGACGAGGCTACGGGTTCGTTCGTACTAAAGAAGTCCTTGAAAGAGGCGAGCTTCCCGCTCTCTTCGCTGAGTGTGTAGGCTGAGAGGAAATCGTCCTTGCCGACAACGACGCTGTCGATAATCTGCACGTCCTCGGTCTTCTCCATCATACGCAGGGCGTTCTCCGCAAGGGTGAGCCTGTTCTCGGAGGCTTCCGTGTCCTGCTTCTTTTTCGTCAGGATGTCGATGTGCTCTTCAAGCATCTCTGCGGCTTCGTCGAAACGGTACGTGCGGTAGTATACATCCGCCAGATAACGGTAGGCATCCGTCACCTTACGCTTTACTGCCACCTTCAGATGCTTCTCGGCACCCTCGATATCTCCTGTCTCGTAGCAGCAGACACCATACCACAGGTTGTAGGAAGAGTTGCTCGGCGCTTGGCGCACCAGCTTCTCCAGCGCAGGCTTTGCTTCGGCGTATTGCCCTTCGTTGTATAGCTTCTTTGCCTGGTCGAGGCTCTGCGCACTCATGCCACAGCAGACAAACATGGCTGCGACGGCGCAAAACAGTTTCCCGGATAATCGGCTCATATCTCTTTTCATGTATTTGTTTAAGCGGTCTCAAAGGTAGATATATTTTCAGTTGCGCATGACATCCCCCTGACAAATATCTACTTTTGCGGCCTACTTGGAAAAAGGTATGGCAAGACTGAGTGAAGAAGAGCGGCTGTTTCGCAAGGTGGAAGAGAAGGTGAAGAAAGCCATCTACGACTACGGACTTATCACCGACGGCGACCGCATCCTCGTCGGGCTGTCTGGAGGGAAGGACTCGCTGGCGTTGGTTGATCTCCTCGGGCGGCGGCGGAAGATCTTCAGCCCGCGCTTCGAGGTGGTTGTGGCACATATCATCATGACAAACATCCCCTACTCTTCCGACACGGAATATCTCAGG
>CAVIFD010000005.1:0-14961 GCA_963641545.1 bacterium
TTAAATCCTGACCCCAAGACTTATCATTGCAGACTTGCGCGGTTAAATCCTGACCCCAAGACTTATCATTGCAGGCTTGCGCGGTTAAATCCTGACCCCAAGACTTATCATTGCAGACTTGCGCGGTTAAATCCTGACCCCAAGACTTATCATTGCAGGCTTGCGCGGTTAAATCCTGACCCCAAGACTTATCATTGCAGACTTGCGCGGTTAAATCCTGACCCCAAGACTTATCATTGCAGGCTTGCGCGGTTAAATCCTGACCCCAAGACTTATCATTGCAGACTTGCGCGGTTAAATCCTGACCTAAGTTTTATCTCCTGCAAACTGCGCGGATAAATCTTAGACTTAGTTTTTATCTCCTGCAATTTGTTTTGATAAAACACCAGGGTGGTTTTTATCTTCCGCAGCCTGCAAATGATAAAACCAAGGTCTAAAAAGGGAATTTTCTTGTCGTCCGGGACTTGTCGGGAGCGTTATATCTCGCTTTTCATCCGCCGAATGACACCTAAAAGGGGAGAGAGGTCGTTTTTGATGACGTTGAATATCTCTTCTTCATCTATCCGATGATATTCATGGGCGATAATGTCGCGCAGCCCCATGATTTGAGTCCATGGCACATCGGGATATTGCTTCAGATATTCGTGGGATGTCTTGCTGTCGATGGTTTTTATGCTTTCTCCTATAAAGATAAGCTGCATGCAAATGCCGCTCAGTAAAAACATCCCTTCCTGGTCCAAAAGAAAGTCGTCAGGCTTGTTGACCAAGCCGGCTTTGCTTTGTATCAGAAGGATTGCCTCTTCTATCTGATCCAATAGAGCCTTTATGCGGACTTTGTCAAACATACATCAGGTCTTTGGAGATATTCTGCAGGAAGGAAGAACCGGCAAGCTGCTCGCGAAGGCGGACAATATCCACCCTACAACCGAACAGAGCCTCAAGCTCCTGTTTCATACGGCAACGGAGAAGAATATCCGCCTTCCCTTCGTAAGCCACATCTATATCGCTCCTATCCGTTTGCTCATCGCGGGCAACGGAGCCGAACAAAGCCATCCGAACTACGCCGTAGGCTTTCGCCTTACTTAGGAAATAGCTTCGCAACAGTTCGATATATTCTTCTTTCGAGCGCATAAAACAAACTTTTCGCAAAGGAACGCATAAAAGCCCGTTTACACAAACCGCCCTCTCCACCATCGGGCGAGTCATTCTCGGCTTATATCCTCCAACACTTTCAAAGAACGCGGTGTTTGCTATTCGAAAACCAACTCCAGCTCGTCGAGAAGCAAGACGCTGCTTGTACTGCCCGTAAAATAGTCGCCATACTTGCTGGCGGATGCTACGATGAGTATGTAGGTCGGCTTTGTTGTCTGATCGCGATATTCCAGGTCGATGCGGAACTGCGTATAGTCCTTCACCGTCTCGCCCTGTATGAGCTCGCCGAAGGCAAGCATGCTGTCGTTGTTCCATGTCAGGTCTACGAACGTGCCTGTGTTCGTGTTGACGGGGAACGGGGCAGTCCAGCCCGAGAACAGCCCGATGTATATATGGCACGAGTCTTTGCGCCCTTCCAGATCCTTGTACGGGTCTTTTGCCTTGTCTATCGTGCCTGAGTTGTATTTGTAGTAGCCCCGCAAAGCCGACGGACGACCCGTGTATGGTCTTCCGAAGTTAAGCGAAGCACCGCTCAGCCCTTCCACCTTGCCGAAGCTGCCCGTGTAGATGCTTCCTGCAGCAAACACGCCGGCAACAGTCTTGCTCTCCATGCGTGCAGCCTTGCCACTCACCACATCGCTTGTCTCGGGCGACGTCGGGTTGGCTTCGCCCACGGCATTCGAGCCTTTGTTGCCCGAATCCCAAAAATAGTTCTCCGCCGTAAGGTCGAGGCAGGCATACCAGCTCTTGCCGTCTTTATACCAGTCGTCGAACGAGAGGTTAGGGATAAGCTCGATGGCTTCCGTGGTGAATGTCTTGATGTCTTCCGATACTCCGTCCACCGTCAGCTGATATTCATACTCCGTGCTCGGCTTAAGGTGCGTGAACGTGAGGGTGAAGTTGCCGTTCTCGTCTGTTTTTATCTCGCTCGAGAGCACCTCGTCCCATTCCGATGCCGCGTCAGCCTTGATGCGATAGCGGGCAGACACTTGCCCTGTCAGGGTGTTGCCCGTCGCAACCGCACGTTTTGCCCATGCACTCACTGAGGTGAACGACATGCCTTCGGGCGGATAAGCCACACTCACGGTCCACTCTTCTGTCTCGCCGAAAGCCGTCACCCGGAAGATGCGCGGGCGCGTGAAGTCTGTCACAGCCGATGGCGAAGGCACTGTCTTGGCAATGCTGCTCCCGAGCTGCAATGTCTCTATCTTGATGTTGCGAAGAGACGGCTGCGCGACGGAGTCGACATACACGATGACATTCTTCGTGTCTGCATCGATGAGAGCCGTGCCCAGCTGACCGGCAACCGTCACGCGGCGTTGTATGTCGTGCGTCACAGTCACCGTCCAAGGATAATCCTGATACAACCTGAGAAGGAAAGAGACAGGATGGCGGAAGTTCATCCGCGTGTTGACCGTCGCAGGCAGACTGTCCGCAGACACAAAGCCGGTATCCGGAAAGCTGAGGAAGTCTTTGCAGGCGGCACTGTCGGCAACCACCGTCATCCCTTCGGTAACAACGAGCTTCTCCACCCTGAGGTCGCGCAGATCCAACGTGTCTGCCACCTTCACAGTCACCGTAGCCGCCGTCTTGTCGATCTTCACCGATGTCTGCCCCTCCACGGCAAACTCTTCGATGATGCCCTCAATGGTAGGATAAGGCAGGTCGTTCTCAACGCAGCCCGCAAGCACGAGAGCCGACAGGATATACCGGAGATAGTGTTTCATTGCTCTTAGAGATAAAAGACGATACCTAAGTCTATCGACAGAAGATTGATTTTGAAATTGGCAGAGCTCGACGAGCGCGTGCCCTTATACACCTGGTCGCGCGTTTGGTCGTACCAGTTGAAGTTAAGCCCGGCAACACTGATGGAAGCCTCGGCTGCCACGTAGTCGTTGATGAAAACCGTCATCCCGGGAGCCACACCGATATTCAGATTGTGCTTCAGTTGATACAGCCCCGAGAGATCGACGCCCGTGCCCGAGCTGCTGTTGCTCTCCGAGTAGCCATACGACACGCGTGCCTCGTTGAACAGTCCGAAACGCTTGCTGTCGCCAAGGTTCAGATACGTTCGGACGAATAACGCGCCGGTGTACGTGTTCGAGATCGCCTTGAAGTTGTCGACATCGAAGCTGAGGTCGTCGCCCAGCTCCAGGGAGATATTACCGATGTCCGTGTTGGTGCGCGAATAGGCAAAGCGTGCACCGAGGCTGACATTGTCGCGGATAAAATAGCTCACCAGCGGCGTGACCTTAAAGGTGTAGCCCACGCTCGTGATATCTTTCAAGACGGAGAGAAACTCGAAGTTTTCGTCTTCGTGCTCACTGTAAGAAAACGTGGCACCGACCATCCACTGCCCCTTGGGGATAAACGTTTTCATTTCAATGCCCCTGTCGTATTTGCTCTTCTTTGCCGATGCCGGCAAAGCGAAGGCGCACAACAGCAGCAGGGCTATGGGAAGTATGCGTTTCATATTCGTTGTTTGATTACTCGTTTATATCCATAGGCGTCATGCCGTTGATCTCCGTGCCGGTGAAACACCCTGCGTTATAGTCGTAGCCGAGCGAGAACTCGTCGAGAAGCATCCAGCTGTCTGTCGATCCCTTGAAGTATTCGCCCTTGCTGCTCGACGAAGCCATGATGATGATGTAGACCTTCTCTCCGGACTTCGGGAGGCGGGCATACGAGAGTGGGATGTTAAACTCCGTGTACTCCGAAACCTCCTGCCCTGTCTTCATCTCGCCATAGGCAATCACGCCGCTGTCCGTCGGGTCGAACGACACCACTCCGGAGATATTCGTCCGCAACGACTCAAGGATGTATTGCTTCGTTGTCACTGCCGCATAGATGATAGCCTCGTCGCTTTCGCTTGTCGAAGTCTTTTCATTGTCAACCCAGTTGATTGTGCCCGGATGATACTTATACCATCCCTTCAGGGCTGTCGGGTAACCGTTGTGGAGCTGCCCGTATTTCAGCTTTGCCCCGCTGGTGGAGAGGTCATACACAGAGCCTGAGAACAGACTGCCTGCCGAGAATGCACCGATACCCATGGCTCCCGCCCAACGGGATGTCAGTTTGGCTGCCTTTCCCTGCTTCACATCCGAGCTTTCTCCCTGCAACAACACTTCGCTGCCGGACTTTGCTCCGCGGTTTCCTGATTCCCAATACACGCCGCCGTCGCTGTTTGTGCCGTTCAGGCAGTTATATTCCACATTCCCCGTTCCAATCGCACTCTTTCCGCTTCGCGTTCCCCAATCGTCCATGCTCAGGTTAGGCACATCGAGCGGCGTCGTCAGAGTGAAGCTCGTCGGATTGCATTTCATTGTCGGGTTGTCTTCCGACTGAAGCCGGTATGAATATGTCACCCCGGGTGTCAGACCTGTTACCAATGCCGACACGTTGCCTTCCGCGTCTCTCCGGATGGCACCGCCCTTCACAGTAACATCTCCGCCTGCTGTCTGTAACACGAAATAGCTCGATTCGTCGGGGCATACACCCTTCAAGACGGCGAAGTTTGTCCACTGCACAGGCTCTTCCACGTATGCCTCCACATTGGGCATTATATTGAACGAGAACTGCACAGATGCCTCCTGGTTGATGCTGTCGAGCAGTGTGACAGAGAAAGTATGCAAGGCAGGCTTGCGGTCTGCCGCCTTGAGATATGGCAACAGAGATGTAAGATCCAGCTTGTAGTTATTGTACAGCTCTTCTTCCTTGGTCAGAGTACCCGGAAGAACAGGGAAGCCCAGCGCAGCAGCTCGCGAAGCCTCTGCCTCATCCGTCAGGTCGAACTCCGTCAGTCCGGCATCGGCGAACGCCTCTGAAGTGGTCGTCACCTTCACAGACTGCACGCCACACTTCTTCCCGATGCGATAAGTCAGACCGACAGTCCCCTCGGCAGGCGGCTCCACGCCGTCCACAATCTCCTGTTGCCGAAACACGCCCTCGCCGCTGAAGCCGCTGAGCGCGAGAGAAGGCTCTCCCTTCTCAGTAAGGTCTTCCTCACGGATAAAGATCGGACAGGTCACCTCCTGATGCTCTTCGTCAATCGTTATGTCGAAGTCCACACCCGCATCTTCGTCTCCCGAGCCGCTGTTGTCTATCTCGAACTTAAACGTATAGTGATATTTCGGCTCGATGTTCGGATACACACGTTTGATGACAAACGCGTTGCCGTCGCGGTTCACAAGGCTGAGCTTCACCGTCAGTTTCTCCGGCGCGAAATACCCTGCGCGGTATTCGTCGCGGGTGTATGTCAACGATCCGGAAGAGTTGCTCACCTCTGTCCGGTAGTCGGAAAAGTAATCTTTCAACCGCGAAGCGTCTACCGACACTTTCGTATTGTGTATCGTGCACGTCACCTTGGCATTCGTTATCTCGCCCTGCTTGACCTGCACTGTCTCCTGCCCCTGATAGAACGGAGCTTCCCAGGCAGCCGCCCCGTCGTGGTTGGAAGTGACGGCTACGGTGTACGAACCCACCGGAAGCAGCAGGCGTTCGCCTTTCACCTCCGTCAGATAGTCGCTGTAAACCTTCAGCGTATCTTCCTCACCTTGGATAATCGCCACCCGAAGCGACTCGTACGTCACCTCCGACGTAGCTCGGGTTTTCAAAGAGGCATCCTCTTCAACGTTCAAGTAAAGCATCCCTGTCGGCACCCCGTCCGCCCCATCCTTACAGGAGAAGCAGACAGCGAGCAACAGACAGAGGGCATATCCTAATGTCTTGTTCATATCCATCGTTTATTTCTTGTTCAACGTTATCGTGGCAGTTGTCTTCTCCCCGTTCTTGTCGCCGAGGGAGATCTTAAACGAGTTCGTCGTGTCGAGCATCCCGAGGAAACCCGAGATGTCGAACTTCAGATTGCCCTTGTCCCCTTTCGACGGAACAACGAGCGTCTTGCCCATTCCGCTGAGGATGCTGTTTATCTCGTCTACCGACGACTTGTCAAGCAAATCGAGCGAAAGTTTTATATCCGAGCCTATCGACACATCCACATCCAGCTGCGACAACCCTGTCGGCAGATACAGATTGATCACCACGCTTTTGGTTGACGAGGTAATGGTCTGCGCCTGGTTGATCGGGAACGATTTCCCGTCGATTGTCCCTGTTATGCCGATCTTCTGCACCTCATCGCCTCCGTCGTCGTCACCACCATCATCGTCATCTCCATCATCCGGAGTATCCGGCTTATCGGAATCTTCAAACACCGACGGTATCTCTATAACGTAGTCTTTTTCCACCAACGACACATCCACCTTCAGCACAGGGCGGGCAACCGTATGTGTCGAATCGTCCGGCTCTATCGGATCATCATCATCGGGATCATCCGGCACCTCCGGTTCATCATCATCATCGCCACCAGGCGTAACGGGAGTGTCGGGCTTCATCGACTCTGTATCCAGTTCTATATACACATTGTTGTGCGCCTGCACACTCTCTTCCTTGGAGAAGTCCACCGAATAGGTACATGCCTTACCGTCGTTTGTTGTGGCATACACCGTGAAGCGCAGCGTCCCGCTGTTTTTCAGATAAGCAATCCGCTCCTCGTCTGCCGAGACGGTAAGCACTCCGACGCCGTTGTCGGCAACAATCGTATAGTCGCCCATGAACGACTGCTTGAACTTATCCGAGAAGCCAAACTGCAGCTTCTTGTTCTGAAGCTGGCATTTCGTCACCACCTTAGCCACCTCCTTGGCAGAGATAACGCACGTGGTGTCGCCTGCATAATAAGGCTTGTCGAAACCTGCGTTCACATCCTCGCCCAGACTTGCCGACACCTGATACACTCCGGGCGGGAGCAACAGCTCGCCGTCTTCTTTCATTGCGGCATACGTCTCGTATGTCTTTACCGTCTGCCCCAGGCTGTCAAGGATGGTAACGGCAAACGCGTCAGTGTTCAACGCCTCGTCGGCATCGCCTTTCGTACCCGGCACCGGAGCCTCCTTCTCTGCGCTTATCTCCAAATCGAGCAGACCGACAGTCTCCGTCGATATGGTCTCTTTCTTATCGTCGTCACCCCCGCCAAACAAGTCCTTCTTCATCTCGCAAGAGAAAAGGAGCGGAAGAAGCAGCAAGAGACAACTGTATATTCTGTATTTCATGTGCATATCCTTTTTGTTACTGTGCCACCGATTTCAACGACAGGACTTCTTCCTGCTCCGTCCCTGCGTCGAGACGTATCACATAATACTCGCCAAGCCGGGGAGCGGTGGCAGGAGTGTTTATGCTGTTCTTCACGTAGTAGGTCCGCTCGGGATACCATTTGTTGGAACTTCCGAGCCGCACCTTCACCTTTACCACCAATGCCTCGCAAGCGTCAAGGAAATATGCCGCCGCCGTCTTCTCGGGGGTAAACTCTGAGGATGTCACGCCGTTCGACACCGTCACAGTGTATGAATAGTCGTTCGGACGCTCTTCCATCAGCTGTTTGAACCGGTCGGAAAGCTCAAGCTCCACGCCTATGCTCTCGAACGTGCAGGTAAGGGAGACATTGGAGATTTGTTTCTCCTCGACCATGACCTTGCTGTTTTCCGCCATGAAGTATGGGATGGAAGTAATGCCGGCGGATGTCTCCGTGGTGGTACAAGCCTTCACCGTGTACTCGCCAAGCGGAAGGATGATGGGCAGACCGCCCTCTTCCTCGTCAGCCAAATCGCCATACACCTTGTTCAGCTTCACCGAGCCGTCCTTGTTGTCCGTAATGACGATATACAGGTCGTCTACCGACAGACCGCTGAAGTCCGCGCCTCGGGTGATGACCGGAATCTTTATGTCGGAGGAATACGCAGCCATCAGCCGCAGACCTCCCGTCCCGTCTGCAAAGTCTGTCACATCGCCGCCCTGCTCACCGGCACAAGCCGACAAGCCAAGCAACAAAACGGACAGACAACTATGTAATATGTATCTCTTCATTTCTATTCGTATATCAGTTCGACATTGTCAATATAAAGGTTACTGCCTTCATGGTGGGTATATCCATCGGTCTCTGTGCCCTTATTCAGATACGACTTCAAATTGTTGGTCTCATCGCTCTCATTATCCGAACACTTGGATGAGGAAGAGAAGACAACGTAGAAATGAGTTGCTTTCTTTTCGTAGTTCGTATAGTTGATCTTGAAGCTCATCTCTTCCCAACCGGAGACTTCATCACCTTTCACTATCTCGCCCGTACCAAGAACCGTTTCATTTCCGCCGTCTCTGCTCACCACCACAGCCCAAGCCTTAAAGGAATCACCATTGACCGGCGTGTACTTATGGTATGCCTTTACATAAGAAGGACGGGAATTAAACGATATGCCGTAGTTGTACGTATCCTTACCGGAGCTGTGGTCATAGGAATAAGAACCTAAGAACAACTTGCCTGCCGCAGCATGATAGCAAATGGTAACCGTATTTCCTGACCCGTTATCCCATCCTACCGTCCGCAGGCGGACAGCGGTGCCGCTATAACCATCGGCATATTTCATTGTCGATGGAACACTGTTATAGGTGGAACTGATGTTACTCTTGTTTGCAAACGTTTTGGCATTGACGGTTGCCCACGACTCCGGATCGTCTGATGTCAACGAAACTTTGGATACAAAAATGTTTGCCCCGTTAAGCAACTTTATCGTTCGCGAGCTCCAGTTTCCTTCAAACCCACTGTTCGGTATCGTACCTATGCTTTCGGTAGTAAGCGTCACCTCGCTACTGATGCGCTCATACGTCTTGCCTTTGTTATACACCGCACGGACGGAGTACTCGGTCTCGGGAGTAAGGCTGCGGAGGGTGTCGACCCACTGGCTGCTGCCGCTCTTCTTCAGCGACTGTGCGGGGATATCCGTCCATGTGCTTCCGGAAAGATACTGATAGGTCAGCTTGTCCTTGTTCTCATTACCGAGGAAGTTTGTCCGCAGGATGATCCTTTTGGCAAACGCATCGCCCTCGGCTGTCACCAGACTGAACTGCGGAGCATTCACGACAACCGTTTTCGTCACCTCGTCAGTCTTTCCGTTCTTGTCCTGCAGGTGGAGCGTCAGCGTGTAGGTTGTGCTGCCACCATCCGCAGGTGCCGTAAGGAGGGATGTGAACGGCTTATATACATACATATCCAAACGCGAAGTGGCAACCTTCTCCACTGCTATGCCATACGTATAATACAGCTTCTCAATATCGTCGTTATTCGTCAAGAGGAACTTCTCGCTCAAGCCGGCAGTGCTTGCCAAAGTCAGGAACGTGTTCTCTTCGTCAATCAGACCTTCCGCGATAAGAGATGTTTGCAGTTGGGCTGACAGCTCGTCGCCTTCAACCACTTCGGAGGGCAGCGCGAGCTTCGCCTCGTCGATAAACGGAGCGTCGGCAGGCTGCACAACCACCGTGAGGCGGATGGCATTGCTCTCGTAAGCCTTGCCCGTCGCGTCGACAGCACGGAAAACGAAATGGTAAGTCACTTCCTTATCCGGATCTGCCGGCAGACTGCGAATGGCGTTCAGCAAGCTGACGTAGCCGGCACGGGCATTCCGAAGGCTGCCGTTCTCCGTCTCGCCAACCACCCAGCCATACCCCTCGGAGAGTGCCTCGTCCGATTGCGACACAAGGTCTATCGTCTCCGCGTCGGCATCGGCATCCGCCTCTTCCTCATCCTTGTCTCCCGTCCAGCGTTTCACCGTGAAGGACTTCATGCCGCCAGGGATGTTGAACCCTACCTGCAGCTCGTCGCTGAAAGTGGACGTTTTGATCTCTCTCGAATCGCCGCCGGCGAAGCCTACGGCACTCAGCGTCGGCTTCGTCACCTGCTGCCACATGAAGTCGGGTATCTCGGTGGTCATCGTCATCTCCTCCATCGTGTCGTCGAGCACAATGTCAAGCCCTATGCCTTCCAGGGCTTCCCCGTCGGTCTTGAAGATAAGACGCAGGTTCTGCCGGCGTTCTATCTTGAGGGTTGTCGGGACGTAGTAGGTCTTCTCCGCCGTCCAGGTCACCTTCTTCAGCTTGATGCCTATGGCTATGTCCGTCCCGTCCTTGCTCACCTGCATGTATGCCGGACGCGTCTCGCCTTTGGCAATCTCAAGATCGGAAGATGTGTACGTGGAGCTAAGCAGAACGGTGTATTCGGAGTATGCTTCCTTGAAGTCGTCGGTATATTCTGCCGTTATGCGCGCGTTGCCGAGCGAGGCTGTCACCTCTATGGGTGTGTTCATCTCACCTTTTATGGTGAAGTCGGCACTCCCCTCGAAGTATGGGCTCTCGAACGCTGCCGGCAGGTTGTTGCCCTTGGATGCCACGAGGGTGTAAGCTCCTTCCGCCAGCTCTATCTCAGCGGGCATGCGGTCGAAGCGTTCGTATGAGAGGGTGGTGTCTTTCCCCGAGAGGATAAGCACGCGGTAGTCGTCTGTCGTAAGGAAGGGCGCGAACTCGTCCGAGACTGCCCGGGTGACGCCGGAGTTGATGCCCTTGTTCAGGGATGTGGTGTCGGCAGCAAGACTCAGGCGGAGCGTCCCCGACCGGTGAGAGCTGCCACCGTCGTCGCAGGCAGAGAGGCAGAGCATCCATGCCGCAGCGCAGGCAAACACTGCCGCAGCTCTCGCAAAACCATATCTTCTTTTCTTCTCCATTTCGTATACTTTTCAACGGCGGCAAAGTAACCCCTCTTTCTTCTTCGGCGCAAGGTCTATTTATGTTATTTGCTGTCCTTTTTTTTAGATGCACCCCGAAAACATCACATTTAACTCTCTTCTTTATATGAAAGAAGCAATTCCTACGGTGTTCCATTTATAAGAAAGGCGGAGCGGCGCGACGGAGAAAACGAATACCTTTGCGGCGACGTAAAAGGCATTTTTCATGGAGACGAACACACACAACGAGATTCCCAAGCTCGACATCCCCGTCGACTGGATCGTGGGCAAAGACATCAGCCGCGAGATACTGAGCATGTACACCAACTTCCCCTGCCGGCTCAAGGCGTGCATCTTCGCCCTCTGCATGTCGGGAGAGATTGAGGCATCCATCGACGCGACGACCTACCGCGTGAAGGCGGGCGACTTCGTGACCATCCTGCCCGGGAGCATACTGCAGATACTGGCGGTGACGGGAGAGCTCGACATATACTTCATCGGCTATTCCTCCGGCTTCATCTCGTCGCCCGACGTGCTCAAGCAGACGCTCGACATCTTCCACGCCATAAAGACCTCGCCCGTCTTCCCGCTGAAGACGGAGGTTGCCGACATCTTCCGCGACCACATGAACCTGCTGTGCAAGACATACCTCACGTTCTACGGAAAGATAAGCCGCGAGATGGTCAAACGCATGTTCTTCACCTTCATCTGCGGATTGGAGGAGCTGTACAGGAACCGTCAGACCACCCAGACGCTCCACATGAAGGGCGAACAGATCGCCGGCGAGTTCACGCAGCTCGTCATGCAGCACTACAGCCATGAGCGGGGCGTCGCCTTCTATGCCGACAAGATGGGGATCACGCCGGCGCATCTCTCGACCACCGTCCGGCAAGCCACAGGCAAGACCTGCCTCGACATCATTGCCTCGATGGTCATCATGGATGCCAAAGCACAGCTCAAATCAACCGACGCCTCAATCAAAGACATTGCCTACTCGCTAAACTTCACCAACATGTCGTTCTTCGGCAAGTACTTCAAGCGTTATGTCGGCATAAGTCCCCTCGAATACAGGAACAGCTGACGCGGGGAAACTTCTTCAGTGCTGAAAAACCTTCACGGAGTGCTCCGTAACGATTTCTCAGTGCTGAGAATCCTTCACGGAGTGCTCCGTAATGATTTTTCAGTGCTGAGAATTTTCCGTGGAGCACTTTTGGAGGTTTCGGGGGCTATAAACCCCAGGTCTCGCGGTCGAGATTGCGGTAATTGATTGCCTCGGCAAGGTGGCAGGTCTCGATGTTTTCCGATCCGTCGAGGTCGGCAATGGTGCGCGAGACCTTCAGGATACGGTCATAGGCACGGGCAGAGAGGCTCAGCCGCTGCATGGCGTTTTTGAGCAGGGCAAGACAGGCTGCGTCGGGCACGGCATACTTATGCAACAGCTGCGTCGTCATCTGAGCATTGCAGTAGATGCCCTCATACCCCTCGAAACGTTTCTCCTGGATGGCACGCGCCCTTATCACCCGCTCGCGCACCTTCGCGCTCGGCTCGGAGGGACGTTGGTCGGAGATTTTCTCGAACGGCACGGGGACAATCTCCACCTGTATGTCGATGCGATCGAGCAACGGTCCCGAAACCTTGTTCATATACTTCTGCACAGCTCCCGGAGGGCAGAGGCAGGGGCGGTCGGGGTGGTTGTAGTAACCGCAGGGGCATGGGTTCATCGAAGCAACAAGCATGAAGCTTGCAGGGTATTCAACGGAGAAACGAGCCCTCGAGACAGTTATCTTACGGTCTTCCAAAGGCTGGCGCATCACCTCGAGCACACTGCGGCTGAACTCCGGCAGCTCGTCGAGAAACAGCACACCATTGTGCGCCAGGCTGACCTCACCGGGCTGCGGGTAGGTGCCGCCTCCCACCATTGCCACGTTAGAGATGGTGTGATGGGGAGAACGGAACGGGCGTTGCACCATGAGGGATGTCTCCTTCCCGATCTTGCCCGCGACGGAGTGTATCTTCGTTGTCTCGAGTGACTCATGGAGGGTGAAGGGCGGGAGTATCGTCGGGAGACGCTTCGCCAGCATCGACTTGCCGCTGCCCGGAGCACCTATCATCAGGAGATTATGCCCGCCGGCGGCAGCCACCTCCAAAGCCCGCTTCACACTCTCCTGCCCCCGCACGTCGGAGAAATCCATGTCGAACTGCTCCTGTCGGGCGTAAAATTCCTCGCGTGTGTTCACGACGGTAGGCTCTATCACTGCCTTCCCGCTCATAAACTCGATGACTTCCTTGATGGTTGTCGCGCCATACACCTCAAGATCGTTGACCACAGCCGCTTCCCGCGCGTTCTGCTTAGGCAGGATGAAACCCTTGAAGCCCTCTTCCCGCGCCTTGATGGCAATGGGCAGCACACCCTTCACCGGCTGCAAGCTGCCGTCGAGCGAAAGCTCACCCATCATGACATATTGGTCCAGCCTCGAAGCATCCAGCTCCTCAGCAGCCGCCAGTATGCCGATAGCCATAGGCAGATCGTAGGCGGAACCTTCCTTGCGGATGTCGGCAGGTGCCATATTGATGATTACACGATTGCGGGGGAACTTATACCCGCTTGCCTCAAGGGCAGAGACGATGCGCTCGTGACTTTCGCGCACAGCCACGTCGGGGAGACCTACCAGGAAGAACTGGATACCCTTCGTACAATTAACTTCAACAGTGACAATGGTTGCAGAGATGCCCTGCACCGCGGCAGCATACGATTTTACTAACATAGTCTACAGTTTTGGTAAGGTATGTATTGTCGTTTCTCATTTTATCAGCTTTTCGAGTGTCTCTTCAATCTCCAGCCCGTTGTCCGTCTTCATCACGATCTTTCCGTCTTCGTCAATCAGGAAGCAGCGGGGGATGGCGTTCACGTTATAAAGGTCCACCAGCATCGTTGCCTGCCCTGCCGAGTCGGTCACAAGATTCCAGTCGATACTGTCCTTGACAAGCAGCTTGCGCACTTCCTTCGAATTGTCGTCGAGGCTTATCAGCAGCATGTCCACCTTCTCCTTCGGATACTTCGCAGCCACCTTGTCGAGGAAAAGATCCTCCGTCTGGCACATGTCGCACCAAGGAGCAGTGAAGGCAAGAAGCAGATAACGGTCGGGGAACGAATCGAGGCTCATCGCCTTCCCGTAGACGTTCTTCACCTGAAACTCCGGAGCCTCCGCACCAAGCTGCGTGCGCTGCGCCCTCGCGCTATACTCCTTCAGCTCGCGCACCAAGTAGAACTCGCTCAGCTTCGGACTGAGCACAGCCAATAGCTCGTCCATCTTTCGCGTGTCGTCGGGGTTCATGAAGTAGTCCTGTATCAAAACGGCAGATGCCTCCTCGTCGGGATGAGCCTTTACGTATTCCATAGCCCTCTCCGTCAACGTATGATTGACATTCGCAAGGCGCGACGGAGTGTCGGTCTCTTCCGTAGTGTTCGGAAGACTTTCCTTGCTCGTTATAATCCTTATCAGATCCGCTTTCTCTTTCATCAGCGGACCAACGCTCTTGCGCCAGGCGTTCAGCCGGTCGTTGATCTTTCCTCCCTTTACCTGCAGCAGCGACGGATAATGCGCGTCACCACTTATCATCACCTTCTCGCCTTTCTCCAAATACGCCGTCACCCAACTTTTCTTGTCATCGAAAAAGACAGTGACCATATCGAAATCTCCTTCGCTCCGCTTCAAGGAGAACTGTCCGGATTTTTCACAGGTAATGGTGTCGACTTCCTTGTAACCGTCTCTCTCGAATACGGCATACAACGTCTCGTCCTCCAGATCAGACAACCGCCCATCCACACGATAAGAGACGCCGCCTCCGCACGACGACAAGAGTAATGTGACCCCGATAATAAGCAATACTTGTTTTATCATTCTTTCTTCAGCTCCCACTATAACGAAAAATGCGGGGGTAAAGGTAGGCATAGATTTTAAAACGAACTAACATTTATAAGGGAATGCATAAAAAAAGCGTGAAACCATACGCTCCACGCTTCTTTTATGCTCCTTACGGACTGTTTGTCCGTAGTATGAATTACAATTTCGGACCTGCAGCAACCAAAGCCTTGCCTGCCTCGTTACCCGTGAACTTGGCAAAGTTCTTGATGAAACGCTGAGCCAGGTCTTTTGCCTTTGTATCCCATTCGCATGCACACTTGTAGGTATCGCGCGGGTCAAGGATCTTC
>CAVIFD010000006.1:0-11456 GCA_963641545.1 bacterium
GGAATGGCAGAACTGGATCGTAAGGGAGCTCTTCCCATCCATCGCGAGCCGCCGAAGTTCGAGGATCTGACAACCGGCAAGGAAGTTCTCTACACCGGAATTAAGGTGATCGATTTGTTGGAACCCTATTCCAAAGGAGGTAAGATCGGGCTTTTCGGTGGTGCCGGCGTAGGCAAGACTGTGCTTATCATGGAACTTATCAACAACATCGCGAAGAAAAACAACGGATTCTCCGTCTTCGCCGGTGTCGGTGAGCGTACTCGTGAAGGCAACGACCTGCTGCGCGAGATGATCCAGTCTAATGTGATCCGTTACGGAAAAGAATTCAAAGAGAGTATGGAGGCGGGTCATTGGGATCTGTCGAAGATAGACAAAGATGAGCTGGCGAAGTCGCAGGCGACGCTTGTGTTCGGTCAGATGAACGAACCGCCGGGAGCACGTTCTTCGGTGGCATTGTCGGGATTGACAATAGCCGAATCGTTCCGAGACTCGGCACCGGAAGGCGAGACGCGCGACATTCTTCTCTTTATCGACAATATCTTCCGTTTCACGCAGGCAGGTTCTGAAGTGTCGGCGTTGCTGGGGCGTATGCCGTCTGCCGTAGGCTATCAGCCGACGCTGGCAACGGAGATGGGTGCAATGCAGGAACGTATCACATCCACGAAGAAAGGTTCCATCACTTCCGTGCAGGCAGTGTATGTGCCTGCCGACGACTTGACGGACCCTGCACCTGCCACTACGTTTACTCACTTGGATGCGACGACCGTGCTTAGCCGTAAGATTACGGAGCTTGGTATTTACCCTGCTGTCGATCCGTTGGAGTCGACCTCCCGTATACTCGATCCGCTTGTTGTGGGCAAAGAGCATTACGAGACAGCCCAGCGTGTAAAGCAGATTCTTCAGCGTAACAAAGAGCTTCAAGATATCATCTCCATTTTGGGTATGGAGGAACTGTCGGAAGAAGATCGCCGGACGGTCAACCGTGCCCGCCGCGTACAGCGTTTCCTCTCACAGCCTTTTGCCGTGGCGGAACAGTTTACGGGTGTTCCGGGTGTGATGGTGTCCATCGAAGACACTATCCGAGGGTTCAACATGATTATGGACGGCGAGACCGACGACATACCCGAGCAGGCATTCCTCAACGTCGGGACGATTGAAGATGTGATTGCAAAGGGCAAGAAACTCTCCGAGCAAGCAAACTGATAGAGTATGGAACTGGAAATCATATCCCCGAGCGGCGTTATGTTCAAGGGCGAGACGGACTATGTATGCTTCCCCGGCAGGGAGGGCTCGTTCGACGTGTTGCCTCATCACGCTCCGATGATAGCAGCTCTTCGCGAAGGTGTGATTTGTTATCGGGTCGATGGGAAAGAAGAACGACAGGAGATAAAGATACAGAGCGGCTTCGTCGAGATAAAAGACGATGTCCTGTCTGTGTGTATCGAATGAAAAAGGACGGAAGAAATGAAAAGAATAAGAAGTGGTAGCCTGCTGTGGTTTGCCTTACTGATGATGTGCGTCGGTTTTCCGGTGCGAGCTGCCGAGAGCGGATCGGGCGAGGTGAATGTGCAGGAGATTGTCTTTTCTCATATCAAGGATGCTTACACATGGCATATCACGGAGTGGAACGGTAAGGAAATATCCGTTCCTCTGCCTGTTCTGTTGAGAAGCGAAGAGCAAGGCTGGAGCTTCTTCCTTTCCTCGCGTCTTCACGACGGGGAGACGTATCATAACTACCGTGTTGCAACGGAAGGACGGTATGAAGGAAAGATTGTGGAGGTGAACAGCCGTGGAGAAGAAGTAAGACCGATTGACCTGTCGCTGACAAAAAACGTATGCGGACTGTTTCTCAGTTGCAGCATATTGCTTTTCATCATCCTTAGGACAGCCCGTTGGTACAGGAAGCATCCGAACGAAGCTCCGGGCGGATTTACGGGACTTATGGAGATGGCGATTATGTTTATCCACGACGGTGTGGTGAAGGAAGGGATCGGGAAAGAATACCGACCGTTCTCGTCGTATCTCCTCACGGTGTTTTTCTTCATCTTGATAAACAACCTTATCGGTATCATTCCGGTATTCCCGGGAGGTGCGAATATCACAGGCAATATCACGATTACCGCTGTGTTGGCAGTCTGCACATTCCTGGCAACAAACCTGTTTGCCACCAGGGAATACTGGAAAGACATCTTTTGGCCCAAGGCTCCCATCTTTTTGAAGTTCCCTCTGCCGATAATGCCTTTTGTGGAGTTTTTCGGCGTGTTTACAAAGCCGTTTGCGTTGATGATCCGTTTGTTTGCCAACATCATGGCGGGGCATACGATTATCCTTGCGCTGACGTGCCTGATATTTATTACAGCCTCGATGGGGGCAGCCATCAACGGGACAATGACGGTTGTGTCCGTTCTGTTCAATGTGTTCATGAACTGCCTCGAGCTGTTGGTGGCATGTCTGCAGGCGTACATATTCACCCTGCTTTCTGCCAACTATATCGGAATGGCAAAGGTGAGGGATTAGCGAAGCATATTATAGAAAAACAGGAATAGTAATTCATTTAAACGATTGAGATTATGTTATCAGCAATTTTGTTACAGGCAGCAGCCGGAATGAGTATCGCAAAGCTCGGTGCAACCGTAGGTGCAGGATTAGCCGCTATCGGCGCAGGTATCGGTATTGGTATGATCGGTAAGGGTGCCGTTGAAGGTATCAGTCGTCAGCCGTCGGCTTCGGGCGATATCCGTACATCCATGCTTATCATGGGTGCATTGGTGGAAGGTGTCGCGCTGTTTGCTGTCGTGGTTTGTTTCTTGGCTTTGTTCCAATAAAAAGCGAAAGTCATGTCATTGCTCACACCGGATGCAGGGCTTCTGTTCTGGATGATTCTCAGTTTCGGGATTGTCTTTGTCGTCCTTTCCAAATACGGCTTTCCGGTTATCGTGAAGGCTGTGGAGCAGCGGAAGGCATACATCGACGAGTCTCTTGAGTCGGCTCGCGAGGCAAACAGCCGGCTTTCCGGCATCCAAGCCGAGGGGGAAAAGATCCTTGCCGAAGCAAGAGAGAAACAGAACGCAATCCTGAAAGAAGCTCTGGCAGAGAAAGAACAGATCATTGACGAGGCTCGCGAGAAGGCTTCCGTGGAAGCACACAAGCAGTTGGAAGAGGCTACGCGGCGTATCCGTGAGGAGAAAGACAAGGCAATCCGCGAGGTACGCACCGAGATAGCCGATCTTTCCATCGCCATCGCAGAGAAGGTGATGAAAGAGAAGATCAACCGCACGAATGAGCACGAGAAGATCATCAACGAGCTGCTCGACAATGTTTCGTTTAGTAAATCATAGTTTGTAGTATATGGATGTAGGTACGATCTCTTCCCGTTACGTCAAGGCTCTCTTTTCTTTGGCAAAAGACACGAAGACGGAGACGAGGGTATACGAAGAAATGAAGATGTTGGCGAAGAGCTTCGAAGAAGAACCGGAGCTGCGCACGGTGTTGCGCAATCCGCTTGTCGCCATGAAAGAGAAGGAGACACTTCTCGCGACAGCCGCCGGAGGTAACGCCTGCGATTTGTTTGTCCGCTTCGCCCGTTTGGTGATTCAGCGCAGAAGAGAGAGTCTGTTGCCACTTATGGCGCATATCTATATAAGTATGTACAGGGAAGACAAAAAGATCACGCGGGTGTTGTTTGAGACGCCTGTCACGGTGGACGAAGAGACGGTGGAACATCTGAGGACGCGGCTGAAGGAAGAGACCGGCAACACCATCGAGTTTGTGGGAGCTGTAAAGCCCGAGCTGATTGGCGGATTCGTGCTGCGCATCGGGGGGTAGCGGATAGATGCCGGCTATGCACATTCTCTTCGGGAAATCAGAAATCGGCTAATCGAAAAAAATTAAAGACTAAAACGTATGACAGACCAGATAAAAGTAAGTGAGGTTTCCGACATACTGCGTCGGCAGTTGGAAGGTATTGAGACGGACATAAAGCTGGAGGAGGTTGGCAATGTGCTCCAGGTGAGCGACGGCGTGGTGCGTATCTACGGATTGGACAATGCCGAGGCAAGCGAGCTGCTGGAGTTCGACAACGGGATGGAGGCTATCGTCATGAACCTTGAGGAAGACAATGTGGGAGCTGTGCTTCTCGGTCCGACAGACCGTGTGAAGGAAGGCGACACAGTGAAACGTACGCGCCGCATTGCATCCATCAACGTAAACGAGAACATGATAGGGCGTGTGATCAATCCCCTTGGCGAGCCTATCGACGGGAAGGGAGAGATCACCGGAAAGAAATACGAGATGCCGCTCGAGAGGAAAGCTCCGGGTGTGATTTTCCGTCAGCCGGTGAACGAGCCTTTGCAGACAGGTATCAAGGCTGTGGATGCCATGATACCTATCGGACGCGGACAGCGTGAGCTTATCATCGGCGACCGTCAGACGGGAAAGACCGCCATTGCCATCGACACCATCATCAACCAGCGCAGCAACTTCGAAGCCGGCGATCCGGTGTATTGCATATACGTAGCCATCGGGCAGAAAGGCTCTACGGTGGCTTCGCTTGTCAACACATTGCGCGAAAAGGGTGCCATGGACTATACCGTTGTGGTAAGTGCAACGGCTTCCGACCCTGCGGCAATGCAATACTTCGCTCCTTTTGCCGGAGCAGCCATCGGCGAGTTCTTCCGCGACAGCGGGCGGCATGCACTGGTTGTCTACGACGACCTCTCGAAGCAGGCTGTTGCCTACCGCGAGGTTTCGCTTATCCTGCGTCGTCCTTCGGGGCGCGAGGCTTACCCGGGTGATATCTTCTATCTCCACTCCCGCCTCTTGGAGCGTGCGGCAAAGATCATCGGTCAGCAGGAAGTGGCAGAACGGATGAACGACCTTCCGGAAAGCATGAAGGGCATAGTAAAGGGCGGCGGTTCATTAACAGCCCTCCCGATTATCGAGACACAGGCAGGCGACGTTTCTGCCTATATCCCGACGAACGTAATCTCCATCACCGACGGACAGATATTCCTCGAGACAGACCTCTTCAACCAAGGTAACCGCCCTGCAATCAACGTGGGTATCTCCGTATCCCGTGTGGGAGGTAACGCACAGCTCAAGGCAATGAAGAAGGTGGCAGGTACGCTGAAGATAGACCAGGCGCAGTTCCGCGAGCTGGAGTCGTTCACCAAGTTTGGTGGCGACATGGATGCCGTAACTGCTTTCACCATCGACAAAGGGCAGAAGAACACGCGCCTCTTGATACAGCCGCAATACAGCCCGATGCCCGTGGAACAGCAGATAGCCATCCTCTACTGCGGCACGCAGGGTCTCTTGAAGGATGTGCCGTTGGAGAAGGTGCACGACTTCGAGAAGGCGTTCCTTCAGACTCTGTTGACGAAGCACCAAAAAGACGTGCTCGACGTGCTCCGCACAGGAGAGATAAACGACGAGGTGCGCCGCGTGCTCAACGAGACGGCGGGGCAACTGACTGCAGAAATCTAAAAGAAAGGGAAACGCCATGTCGTCACTGAAAGAAATAAAGGTTCGTCTCGCGTCGGTTCGTAACACACAGAAGATCACTTTAGCCATGAAGATGGTCTCGTCTGCCAAGCTACACCGCACGCAGGCTGTCATTGAGCATCTGCTGGTGTACGAAGACCGTTTGAACGCCATTCTGAGCGGCATCCTCTCTGCCGAGGAAGAGCTTGGCTCGTGCCTTACCGAGGTGCGCGACGTGAAGCAGGTTGCCGTTGTCGCTTTTTCTTCCAACACGGGGCTTTGCGGCGCGTTCAACAACAACGTGTGGAAAGGCTTGAGCGAGCAGCTCCGCAGATACGAGGCGGAGGGCACTGCCGTACATATCTTTCCCGTCGGGAAGAAGATAGCAGACATCCTTCATGATGCCGGCTACCGCACCGACGACCGTTTCCTTGCCATTGGCGACAAGCCCTCATACAACGATGCCGTGCAGCTCTCCTCCGTGCTTATGGATATGTATTCCGACAAGCAGGCAGACCGCATCGAGATGCTTTACCATCATTTCAAGAGCACATCGCAGCAAGTGCTGACGCGGAAGGTGTTCCTCCCCGTCGCCCTGGCAGAAGGCGATGCGTCGAAGGCTGCGCACAACCATATCCTCGAGCCCTCGGCAGGTAAGCTGCTCGACCTCTTGCTGCCGAAGATGCTCCGCCTGCATGCCTATGCCACGCTGCTCGACACCTCCACCTCGGAGCACGCAGCCCGTATGCTTGCCATGCAGACGGCGAACGACAATGCCAACGACCTCATCCGGGAACTGACGCTTCAGTACAACAAGACCCGCCAGCAGGCAATCACCAACGAGCTCCTCGACATCGTGGGCGGCAGCTGCCGGTAAACCTTTCCGCCGTTCCGGACCACCTTTCCCCCCATGTTGTTTCGTATTCCCTGAAACGTCACTCGAGGACCCCGATCCGCAACCCCCAAAACAGGGAGGTACGAACCTTTCGGGCAAAAGGTTCAGACCTCTCGAAAACAGGAGGGCTAGCCCTTTCGGGCAAAAGGGCTAACCCTTTTAGGCAAAAGGGCTAGCCCTCTCGAAAAACAGTACCGATACTTTCGACTAAAAGTACCGATACTTTTGCCCGAAAGTATCGGTACTCGGAATACACAGTGACAGTGAAGGGGCAAAAAATACCCCCCCCCATACGCCGTATAAGGGAAATGTTTACTTTTGCGCTTTGAAACAACGAAATAATACAAAAACAGAAGATGGCTGAGGTAAAACAGATTAAACGCGCGCTGGTCTCCGTGTTTCACAAAGAGGGACTGGATGAAATCTTGAAGAAGCTCCACAGTGAAGGTGTGACGTTCCTGTCGACCGGTGGAACACGTACATTTATCGAATCATTAGGCATCCCGTGTGATGCGGTGGAGGACCTGACGGGCTATCCGTCCATCCTCGGCGGGCGTGTGAAGACGCTTCACCCGAAGGTTTTCGGCGGCATACTTAACCGCCGTGACAACGCAGGCGACAAGGAGCAGATAGCACAATATGAGATACCGGAGATCGACCTTGTGATTGTCGACCTCTATCCGTTTGAAGAGACGGTGGCTTCGGGAGCCGAAGAACAAGCAATAATCGAAAAGATAGATATAGGCGGCATCTCGCTGATACGTGCCGCTGCGAAGAACTACCGCGACGTGGTTATCGTTGCCTCGAAAGCTCAGTATGCTCCCCTTTTGAAGCTGCTGAACGAGAAGGGTGCAAAGACGACGGAAGAAGACCGCCGGTGGTTTGCGAAAGAGGCGTTTGCCGTTTCTTCGGGTTACGACTCTGCGATATTCAACTACTTCGACGGCAGTGAAGGCTCTCACCTTCGTGTTGCCATAGACCATCCGATGCACCTGCGCTATGGCGAGAACCCTCACCAGGCAGCCAAGTATTTCGGACGCTTCGAAGATATGTTCACCCAGCTTCACGGCAAGGAGATCTCGTATAACAACCTGCTCGATATCGACGCGGCAGTGGGGCTTATCGACGAGTTCAGCGAGCTGACGTTTGCCATCCTGAAGCACAACAACGCCTGCGGCATAGCTTCGCGCCCCACAGTGCTCGAGGCATGGAAAGATGCCTTGGCAGGTGACCCTGTGTCTGCCTTCGGCGGCATACTTATCACCAACACCACGATAGACAAGGCGGTGGCAGAAGAGATCAACCAGATCTTCTTCGAGGTTGTCATTGCCCCGAAATACACCGACGACGCACTGGAGGTGTTGATGCAGAAGAAAAACCGTATCATCCTTGTCCGCAAGGAGGCGAAGACCTGCCCGCGGCAGTTCCGCTCGCTTCTTAACGGCGCACTCGTGCAGGACAAAGACCTGAGCATTCAGACGGAAGCCGACCTCGAGCCCATGAGCGACAAGAAACCCACGGCTCGCGAGACGGAAGACCTTCTGTTTGCCAACAAGCTGGTAAAACACAGCAAGTCGAACGCCATCACGTTGGTGAAGAACAAGCAGCTTTGCGCAAGCGGCATCGGGCAGACCTCACGCGTGGACTCACTGAAGCAGGCAATAGAGAAGGCTCGTTCCTTCGGGTTCGACCTCCACGGGGCAGTCATGGCGTCGGATGCCTTCTTCCCGTTCCCCGACTGCGTGGAGATAGCAGACAAGGCAGGCATCACTGCCGTCATACAGCCGGGCGGCTCGGTGAAAGACAATCTGTCTGTCGACTACTGCAACGCACATGGTCTGGCAATGGTTAAGACGGGTGTCCGTCATTTCAAACATTAAAAACATCGTAACGACAATGGGACTGTTTTCTTTTACTCAGGAACTGGCGATGGACCTCGGCACGGCGAACACCATCATCATACATGATGGCAAGATCGTTGTGGACCAGCCGTCGGTGGTTGCCTTCGACCGTCGCACAGACAAGGTGCTGGCGGTAGGAGAGATGGCACGTCAGATGCACGGGAAGACGCACGAGAACATACTCACCGTCCGTCCGCTTCACGACGGGGTGATTGCCGACTTCTTCGCTGCCGAGCAGATGATACGCGGCATGATAAAGATGGTGAACACGAAGCATCGCTGGTTTTCCCCCGCTCTCAGGATAGTGGTTTGTATCCCGTCGGGGAGCACCGAGGTGGAGATACGTGCCGTGCGCGACTCTGCCGAGCATGCCGGAGGGCGCGACGTGTATATGATATACGAGCCTATGGCTGCGGCAATAGGTATAGGTGTGGATGTGGAAGCTCCGGAAGGAAATATGGTGGTGGATATAGGTGGCGGCACGACTGAGATTGCCGTCATCTCTCTTGGCGGCATCGTCTCGAACAAGTCTATCCGTATTGCCGGCGACGAGCTTACGGCAGATATATCGGAATATATGCGTCGCCAGCACAATGTGAAGATTGGCGAGCGTACTGCCGAGCTGATAAAGATCAACGTAGGCTCTGCCCTGACATATCTCGACAATCCGCCCGAGGATTACGTTGTACATGGTCCGAACCAGATGACAGCCCTGCCGATGGAAGTGCCCGTCTCGTATCAGGAGATTGCCCACTGCCTCGACAAGTCCATCTCCAAGATGGAAGCCGCTATCCTCAGTGCGCTCGAGAACACTCCCCCAGAGCTGTATGCCGACATTGTCCGCAACGGAATCTATCTGGCAGGCGGCGGCGCATTGATGCGCGGGCTCGACAAGCGTCTGACGGATAAGATAAACATCCCGTTCCATATCGCCGACGACCCCCTGCATGCCGTAGCAAAAGGCACGGGCATAGCTCTGAAGAATATAGATAAGTTTAATTTCCTTATTCGATAAAACATCGGTTGACAGTGGATAACCGGCAATCGGCAATGAGGCGATACGCCTTTCAATTGTCCGCCGCCGGCTATCCATTGTCTGTTTAGTGTAGCGTTGTATGCGAAGGCTGCTGGAGTTCTTGATAGGAAACAGGCATTGGTTTCTGTTTGTCTTCCTCGAGGTTGTTTCGTTCGTGCTCATTTACCATAATAATGCGTACCAGCGAAACATCATCTTTGGTTCGGCAAACGTTGTGACCGGTAGCATTTCTTCCGTTGCCGCTTCCGTCTCTTCGTATATGGATCTGCGTGAGAAAAACGCGGAGCTGCTGAAGAGAAACGGGCAGCTGGAGATAGACCTGCTCCGGCTTCAGGATCGCATGGATATGCTGGCAGCCGACACGCTTTCCTTCAAAGGCTTTGCAGCAGACTCGACGGAGCAGTTTCCTTACGATTTCATTACGGCAGAGGTGGTGAACAACAGCGTGAGCCGTGTCGCAAACTACATAACGGTGAACAAAGGTCGCCGCGACGGCATAGCCCCCGACATGGGTGTCGTCTCCGAAAAGGGAGTGGTGGGGATTGTCTCCACCGTGTCGGACCGCTTCTCTGTTATCATCCCCCTGCTCAACCCCAAGTCGAGGCTTAGCTGCAAGGTGTTGGGCGGAAGTTATTTCGGCTCGCTGAGTTGGGACGGTCGTGATACGCGCTATGCCAACCTGGAAGAGCTGCCTCGGCACGTGGAGTTTCAGAAGGGCGACACGATTGTGACGAGCGGCTATTCGAGTGTGTTTCCGGCAGGACTGATTGTGGGCATTGTCTCCGACTTCGAGAAGCAGCACGACGACAACTTCTTCACATTGGAGGTGAGGCTGTCGACCGATTTCACGTCGCTCGGCAGTGTCCGAATCATCAGAAACTATCATCAGGCGGAACAAAGAAACGTAGAACAGGAGGCAAGGAAAAATGATTAATCTGTTGCGTGGCGGCATTTATTTCGTGGTGTTGGTGTTGCTCCAGGTGCTTGTCCTGAACAATATCCACTTCCTGCGGATAGCAACGCCGTTCTTGTATCTCTATTTCATCATCAAAATGCCGGTGGGGATGGCGCGCGACATAACCGTCTTGTCTTCTTTTCTGCTCGGGCTGACCATTGATATGTTTTCGAACACCATGGGTATGCACGCCGCGGCAACAACACTGGCAGGATTTATGAGCGGACCGCTGATCCTCTTATTCATGGGGAAGGATCTGCCCGAAGGCGTTTATCCTTCTTATAAGATGTTCGGGTTCGGGGGATTCTTTCGCTACACACTTTCGGTCGTGCTGATACATCACATCACGCTGTTCGTGATCGAGTCGCTCACGCTTTTCGATCCCTTGTTCCTCGCGATGCGTATCTGTGGAAGTGTGGTGACGACAACCGTTTTGATTTGTACGATAGAAGCATTCAACATAGAGACGCAGGAGAGTGACGAATAACGCGAAGTATACGCTTGAGAACAGACGCTACGTGATGATCTGTGCCGTGGCTCTGTCGGTTCTCGTCTTTATTGTCCGTCTGTTCTACCTTCAGGTGGTGGAAAACGACTATAAAGCATGGGCAGACAGCAATGCGTTTCTGAAGAAGACGCTCAATCCCTCGCGTGGGATGATATACGACCGCAACGACAAGCTCCTTGTCTACAACCAGCCCGCCTACGATGTCATGCTTATCATGCGCGAGGTGCAGCCTTTCGATACGCTCGACTTCTGCGGTATCCTCAACATAACGAAGGAGCAGTTCGACCGGCAGATTGCCAATATCAAAAACCGCCGGCTCAATCCGGGCTATTCGTCGTATGTCCCGCAGCTCTTTATGAATCATCTCTCGGCACAGGAGTGCGGCGTGTTGCAGGAGAAGCTGTATAAGTTCCCCGGGTTTTACATCCAGAACCGCACCATCCGTCAGTACGACTATCCTTACGCGGCACATGTGCTGGGAAACATAGGGGAAGTGAACCGGCGTGACATCGAGCAGGATGATTACTATGTGCAGGGCGACTATTCCGGCAGGGCAGGGGTGGAGCGTTCCTACGAGAAGGTGCTTCGCGGCGAAAAGGGGATAGAGATACTTCTCCGTGATGTTCACGGACGTATAAAAGGACGCTACGACGACGGGAAGAGCGACATCCCTCCCGTTT
>CAVIFD010000006.1:11466-13594 GCA_963641545.1 bacterium
ACCTCAAGCTGTCGATAGACATCGATCTGCAGGCATACGGCGAGAAGCTGATGAAGAACAAGGTGGGGAGCATCGTGATGATAGAGCCCGAGACGGGCGAGGTGCTTTGCATGGTCTCTTCGCCGAACTACGATCCGAGCCTGCTTATCGGACGTCAGAGAGGAAAGAACCATAAGATACTGGAAGAAACTCCCGGCACACCGCTTATCGACCGTTCCATTTCCGGCTTCTATCCTCCGGGATCAACGTTCAAGCCTACGCAGGGGCTGATCTTCTTGCAGGAAGGAGTGATAACGCCCGAGACGATGTACACCTGTGCATATGGCTACACGTATTCACCCGAGCGTCGGCCCGCCTGCCACGGACATCCTTCGCCGCTTAACCTGGTGGCTGCACTGGCAACTTCGTGCAACTCTTACTTCTGTTGGGGGCTGCACGACATGCTGGACAGTCGCCGACGTTATCCGAGCATACAGAAAGCTTTCGAGGTGTGGAAGAACCATATCGTCTCGATGGGATACGGCTATCCGTTGGGGATCGACCTGCCGGGGGAAAGGCGTGGCTTCATCCCGAACAGCAAGTTCTACGACAATTACTATCACCGCTGGGTATCTGCCTCTGTCATATCCATTGCCATCGGGCAGGGAGAGGTGGCAGCAACGCCGCTGCAGATATGCAACCTTGCGGCAACGATTGCCAACCGTGGCTGTTTCATTACGCCGCACGTCGTGAAAGAGATACAGGACACGCCGTTGGATACACTATATACCAACAGACGATACCCTACGATAGAGAGTAAACACTACGAGGTGGTGGCAGAAGGTATGCGGGCAGCAGTGCTCGGGGGTACTTGTCGGGCTGCGGCAATCCCGGGCATCGAGGTATGCGGCAAGACAGGTACGGCAGAAAACCCCCACGGCAGGGACCACTCGGCATTCATAGGCTTTGCCCCATACAAAGATCCGAAGGTGGCTGTCTGCGTGTATGTGCAGAACGGAGGCTTCGGAGCTGCGTTCGGCGTACCTATCGGCAAGCTGATGATGGAGTATTATCTGAAGGGAGAGATACTGCCCGAAGACAAGGCTTTGGAAGAAAAAATGGTCAACTCGGTGGTGACCGAAGAACAAACATATTATTTACCCGGTTATGGGATACAAGAGGAGAGAGTTGTGGAAAACGATTGATTGGCTGACCATAGTGCTTTACGCTCTGATGGTGGTTGCCGGTTGGTTTGCCATTTGCGGTGCCGGCTTCGAGTTCGACAGCGTGGGGTTGTTCGACATCTGCGGACGTCCGGGCTCGCAGTTGATATGGATCGGCATCTCCGCCGTTGCCATCTTTGTCGTGCTTTTGCTCGAGAGAGACTTCTTCGATGTCTTCGGCTATCTTATCTATGCAGCGGTCATCGTCTTGCTGATAGTAACAATCTTTGTCGCGCCCAACATCAAAGGGTCTCATTCGTGGCTTCAGATAGGGTCTTTCCGCCTGCAGCCTGCCGAGTTTGCCAAGTTTGCGACGGCACTGGCTATGGCAAAGCTGATGAACTCGTATGGCTTCCGACTGACCACGCCGAAGAACTTCGCCCTTGCGCTTCTGATTATTTTCCTGCCGATGGCATGTATTATACTGCAAAAGGAGACGGGGTCGGCATTGGTTTATCTGGCTTTCTTCTTCGTGCTCTATCGTGAAGGCATGTCGGGATATATTCTCTTGGCAGGACTTTGTGCCGTTACTTTCTTTGTGACGGGCATGAAGTTTTCCGACGTGGTGGTGGGGGCGACGGACATGGCGACGCTGATAGTCTCGTCGATGATACTTGTCATAGTCTTCTTCCTTGTGGCTACGGTCAGAAAGGATAAGCTGACCATGCAGATCATGGCAGCGGCGACGGCAGCTTCGTATCTCGTTGCATACATAGTCTCCTTTTTCACTCCGGTGAACTTCGCGTGGGTATCGGTCTCGTTGGTGTGCCTCTCGATTGTCTACCTGCTGTGTTTTTCCTTCTATTATTGGGTGTGGCACTATGCGTTGATAGCCGTGTTTGCCTTATGCTCGATGGCGTTTATGTATTCCCTGGATTATGTGTTCAATGAGGTTTTGGAGCCGCATCAGCAGGTGCGCATAAAGG
>CAVIFD010000006.1:13604-14877 GCA_963641545.1 bacterium
TCGGGCGGACTTACAGGGAAAGGCTTCTTGAACGGTACGCAAACGAAACTCAAATATGTGCCCGAGCAGGACACCGACTTCATCTTCTGCACCGTCGGCGAGGAGTATGGCTTTGTCGGCTCCGCGCTTGTCGTCATCATGTTCGGGATATTCATCATCCGGCTTATAGTCCTTGCCGAGCGGCAAGACGATGCGTTCGGCAGGGTGTATGGCTACAGCGTCGCCTCCATATTCTTCTTCCACCTTGTCATCAATATAGGAATGGTGACGGGGCTTACCCCTGTGATCGGAATCCCGCTGCCGTTCTTCAGCTACGGCGGTTCGTCGCTGCTTGGCTTCACCGTTTTGCTGTTTATTTTCCTTCGGCTTGATGCCTCGCGTAAGGAGCGTTGAATAATCGTCTTTTTTCGGGAGTACCGATACTTTTGCCCGAAAGTACCGATTGTTTTGGGCAAAAGTATCGGTACTTTGTTTTTGGAAGGTCGGAAAAAGCTGTCAGTCCCCGACGATTTTCTCCACCCTGAAACCGACTTCCTCTATGCCCGGCAGCGCGTCGTCGCGCATACCATGACGGAAGCCGAACGAGTACAGCCCCGCATGTTCGAATCTGTAGTTTGTCCGTATTGTGAAGCCGGACTGATACAGTGATATGCCGCTCCCGAGCCATCGCCCCTTTTCGTCTGCCAGGAGATATTCCACGGTGTCTCTCCTCAGCGGTCCGACCGGACATTCCTCGTACGCCACCAGCCACAGGTTCCGATAAGGATACAGGCTGTTGTTGCGTATTTCCAGCGTGAGATTGTAGAGCGAGGTGGTGTCGTCGGCAAGAAAAGAGAAATGGAATGTTTTCTCTTTCTTCCATACAGAGCCGTCGACCACCTGATATTGGTCGTACATGGCATGCTGATGGCACGAGAAACACAGCGCGGCAAAGCCTGCGACGACAAGCCCTTTAAGATTCAGCCTTGTTTTCCGCGGGTTTCGACTTCTGTGGCTTGTCATTGCTTGCCGGTTTGCTGTTGTTCCCTTTCTGCTTCTGCCGGTTTCTTCTGTTCCGATTGTCTCCGCCGTTGTTTTTGCTGTTCTCGCCGTTGTTGTTACTACCGTTACCGCTGCTGTTGCCGTTGTTTCCTTCGGCACCATTTCCCGACGGGCGTTTCTTTTTCTTCTTTTTCTTGGCGGAATCAAAACGTGTAACACTGTCCTGACCGAGTATATCGTGAGACTCGCGACCACCCTGCATCTGTTGTTTCGTGTCTGCTTCCAACGAGAG
>CAVIFD010000007.1:0-691 GCA_963641545.1 bacterium
AAAAGTGGGTGC
This sequence comes from bacterium, assembly GCA_963641545.1. Lineage (GTDB taxonomy): Bacteria > Bacteroidota > Bacteroidia > Bacteroidales > Tannerellaceae > Parabacteroides. The sequence continues at coordinate 13 of CAVIFD010000007.1, forward strand.
ATCTTGGTTTTCATGTCGGGCTGCATGCGCAGGATTTGCTGCTGACGAATACGGGTGTGACAACCGATGGCGAGACTTGGTTTGCCGAGATCCCTAATTATTCGCCGGGCTTCAGTGTCGGTGTGGTAGGGGATATGTGTCTGAATCCTTATTTCAATCTGCGCTTTATCCCTACGGTACATTTCGGGGATAAGAAGTTCCTGTTTCGAGAGCAGACCACAGGCGAAGAGTTTTCCACCTCTGTCCGCTCCACCATTCTGAGCTTTCCGCTTGACGTGAAATATTCTGCCCTTCGATTGAATAACTACCGTCCGTACCTGATCGGTGGTGTGTATGGAGCGATGAACCTCGGACGTAAGAAAGGAATGCCGGTCTTGATGAAGGGGGGCGACTTCGGGGTGGAGTTCGGCGTAGGATGCGACATATACCTGCCGTTCTTTAAGCTGTGCCCTGAGCTGAAGTTTAGTTTCGGACTGGTGGATCTGCTTCAGAAAGACCGCAGCGACCTGACGGATGTCGACCTTATCAAGTATCCGAACGCATTGTCGAAAGCGACCTCCCGCATGGTGTCGCTGACGTTCAATTTTGAATGAACAACCTTATATATATGTATGCGGCAGGGATGGCAAGCATCAGGCTGTCGAACCTGTCGAGCATTCCTCCATGCCCGGGGAGTATG
>CAVIFD010000007.1:701-1557 GCA_963641545.1 bacterium
GGGAGTATGTTTCCCGAGTCTTTTACTCCCAATGTGCGCTTCAACAGCGATTCCACCAGGTCGCCCCATGTGCCGAACACGACAACGACGACCGATAGCCCGAGCCAGTTGCACCTGCTTATTTCCGGCGCATACCATGCCACCGCCTGCGAAGCAATCAGTGTGACGGCGAGCCCTCCGAAGAACCCTTCCCACGACTTTTTCGGCGAGATGCGCTCAAACAGCCTTCTCTTCCCAATCAACGAACCGACAAGATAAGCTCCGGTGTCGTTCAGCCAGATGAAAATGAATATCGCCATGACGAACAGGGACGAATAGACAACCTCTCCCGAAGTGCTCGGGCGGATGGCAATCAGGTTCAGCATCGAGAACGTTCCGGCGCAATACACCTGCGCAAACATGGTGAACGACCAGTCGTTGATCGGGTTTGGAGCTTTACGATACAGCTCGGCAACCAACGTATATATAAGGAATAGGAGATAAGGCAAAAATATGATGCCGTCCGACATCTGAAAGGTGTAGGCAAAGGTGGCTGCGAACAGATACGCGCCCCCTATGGACGAGGCGATGCGCCGGAGGGTCGCGCCTTCGTAGTTCTTCATCAATCCGTAAAATTCCCACAACGTCAGCCCTGTTATCAAGCCGAACACGATAAGGAACGAAATGGAATTGTAGCAAATGGCCCCGACCAAGACTGTAACGAAGATAATACCCGTCAGTGCCCGTTTAATCAGATTCTTCAACACGTTAGCATTATGTTTTTATGTGTCAGTATTTCCTTCGGCGGCAAAAATAATGACAAAAATCATATCCCTCGGCAGGATTGCAGGGTAATGTTGCCGAGGTGAGCCCGTTT
>CAVIFD010000007.1:1567-6117 GCA_963641545.1 bacterium
CGGCATATCTTTGCCCGCCGAAATTATTGGTAACTGCGTTTTGTGAAAATGAAAACAGCTCTCTTTGACCTCGACGGTGTGATAATCGACACCGAACCCATCTACGATATCTTTTGGAATGAAGCCGGCATACGGTATGAAACCGGCATTCCCTGTTTTGCCGCTGCCGTCAAGGGTACGACGCTTCCTCACATCCTCGACACCTTCTTCTCCGACCGTTCGGAGGAGATGCGCCGGCGACTGACCAAGGAATCCACGGAATATGAAAAGACGATGCCCCTGCCTGCGATGCCCGGCTCGGTGGAGTTTTTGCACATGCTGAAAGGACATGACGTCAGGATCGGGCTTGTCACCAGCTCCGACGAAGTAAAGACGGCGCGTGTCTTCAAGCTGCATAGCCTTGATGGTCTGTTCGACACGGTGGTTACTGCCGGCCGTATCACGAAAGGGAAGCCCGACCCGATGTGTTACCTTCTTGCTGCAAAAGACCTGAATGTGTCGCCTGCCGACTGCCTTGTCTTCGAAGATTCCTTTGCCGGCATACAGGCGGGGACGGCAGCCGGTATGCGGGTGATCGGGCTGTCGACCACAAATCCCGCAGAATCGCTGAGGGGTAAAGTCTACGAAGTGATTCCCGACTTCCAAAAGATTACGTTCGACGACTATCTGAAATGGTGACGCTCCCCCCTGGTTTGGACAAGATTCGTGCGCAGACAGCCCTATGCAGTCTTTGTAATGGCAGGAGAGCGGGCTCGATAGCTTCATGCAGTCCTTGTAATGGCAAAAGAGCGGGCTCGACAGGTCCATGCAGTCTTTGTAATGGCAAGAGAGCGGGCTCAACGGCTTCATGCAGTCTTGTAACGACAAGAGAGCGGGCTCAACAGGTCCATGCAGCCTTGTATTTGGCAAAAGAGCGGGCTCGACAGGTTCATGCAGCCTTGTATTTGGCAAAAGAGCGGGCTCGACAGGTTCATGCAGTCTTGTATTTGGCAAAAGAGCGGGCTCAACGGCGCTGCGTATGGCTGCGGGGACGCTTAGTCACGCCTCTCGGCTTTGTTTTCTTTTTGGAAGGGGAAGGGGTCGATGGTCTTTATCGTCATTCTACCGTCGGTTTTGGTGGCAACAAGGCAGGTGCTGCGCAGCTTGTGCGTTGTCATGTCGAACACCCTGTCGGGGTTGAAATGCTGTCCGTTGATACGTACCTCGAAGTGGAGATGCTCCGTCGTTGCCCTTCCCGTTCGTCCGGTGAGAGCCACGGGGTCGCCCGCCTTTACGCGCTTGCCGACCTTCACGAGGTTCTTCGAATTGTGGCTATACACCGTTTCAAGTCCGTTGTAATGACGAATGACCACCACATTGCCGTATGCCGCGTATGGCTTTGCCATGCGGACGATACCGTCGAAGGCTGCCACAATCGTGTCGCGGGGGAAAGTCTTCAGATCCACTCCGGAATGATGTCTCCGGCGACCTGCATAAGGCGAGATGACCTTTGCCTCGGGCAGCGGGAAGGCATAGTCCTCTTCACTTATGAGCGAGAGGTCGATGATGAGCTGCCGCTCGTCTGCCATCAGCTTAGGGTCTTGCACGGCTATGTGCGACTTCTCTCTGTCGGAAAAGTTCTCCGTGATATTCTTGCGGGCATATTCCGTCTTCTTCAGCCCGGGTATTGCGGGTCGGAATATGTAGTCTGCCGTGGGTTGTGCAACATTTGTTGTCGGAGGCGATGCCACGGCTGTCTCTTTCGGTGCGGGCTGCGTCTGTCGGGGAACGATCGTCGAGCAGGTGACCGGTGTGATGAATAGAACGAGAGACAATATGTAGGAATATATTTTCGATGTCATGCGATGCCATGTTTTTTTACGGCGGACAAAAGTAGAAAAAATGCCTCGGCAGAGCTACGCCCGACGCGATGAAAATGCGTGTTCGATGCCTTTGCAATGCCCTAAGGCGGGCTTCGCAGCGCGCTGAACAAACTCAAAGAACAATTTGCGAGATTGGAAGAATAGCTATATTTTTGCGACCCGAAGATTGAAAAACTAATAATAAATAAATCATTCAGAATGAACGTTTCGCTTAAGAACATTGATGCCGTTAGCGGTATTGTGAAGTTAGAGATAGAAAAAGCAGACTACGCGAAGCAGGTGGAGAAGAGCCTGCGGAGCTTCCGTCAGAAGGTGAGTATGCCGGGTTTCCGAAAAGGCATGGTGCCGATGGGTTTGTTGAAGAGTGTGTATGGTGTGCAGGTGCTGGTGGAAGAGCTCAACAAGATTGTTTCCGAAAAGCTGTATAACTATATCCTAGAAAACAAATTGAACATTTTGGGAGAGCCGATGCCGAGCGAGACGGAGCAGAAGCTGATTGATTTCAATACGCAGGAGGATTTTGAGTTTTGTTTCGACGTGGCATTGGCTCCGGAGATAGATGTGGAACTGAGCAAGAATGATAAGCTGACGGTCTATCAGGTGGTTATCGACGATGATGCTGTAAACAAACAAGTGGAGTCGTATGCTGCAAACCAGGGTTCATACGACAGCGTCGACGACGTGCAGGAGAGAGACATGGTGAAGGGTACTGTCACAGAGTTGGAGAACGGTGCGCCTAAAGAAGGCGGGATGGTTGTAGAGGATGCTGTCCTTATTCCTTTCTATATGGATGATGCCGACGAAAAGACGAAGTTTATCGGTGCAAAGAAGGAGGCTTCTGTCGTGTTTAATCCGTACAAGGCTTACGAAGGTAACGAGTCGGAGCTGGCATCTTTCTTGAAAACAGACAAGGCTGTTGCGCATGATATGACGAGCGACTTCAGTTTCGAGATCAAGAAAATCACGCGTCATAAGAACGCAGAGGTGAACCAGGAACTGTTTGATAAGGTTTTTGGCGAGGGTGTTGTAAAGGGCGAAGACGAGTTCAGAGCTAAGATTAAGGAGATATTGTCGGAGCAGTTTGTTCCGCGAGCCAATTACAAGTTCTTGCAGGATGCCCGCGACGTATTGGTGAAGAAAGCGGGTGAATTGAAGTTCGCCGACGCTATGCTGAAGCGTTGGTTGCTTAGGGTAAACGACAAGAACACTCCGGAAAAGCTCGAGGAAGACTATCCTGATATTATCGAGGACTTGAAATACCAGTTGATAAAAGAGAAGCTGGTGAAGGAAAACGATCTGAAGGTCGAGGATGCCGATTTGGAAGCCTTTGCCGGACGTGTTGCCAAGGCTCAGTTCGTGCAGTACGGTATGCTTTCTGTTCCCGATGATGTCGTATCGCATTATGCAAAGGATATGCTGAAAGACAAGAATACGGCGCATAACATCGTTGACCGTGCAGTGGAAGAGAAGTTGGCAGACTGGTTGAAAGAGCAGGTTACTTTGGAAGCAAAGGAAGTGTCGGTAGAAGAGTTTAACAAGCTCTTTGAATAATATCATTCTCGTATGGAGGCTGTGGCGGCTTTGCAGCATAGCTTCTGTAGGAGAAAAGGGATTTCCCTCAAAAAAATATCTTGTCGGGTAACGATAGATGATTTCCATCAGAGATTTATTTATAATTTTGTTTCCCCGATAAGAGAGAGGGAGGTCCCTTTTGTGATTTCGGTTTATACAATAAGTAAGCTATGGACGATTTTAAAAAGTATGCAACAAAACATTTGCGGATGAATAGCAATGCGCTGGACAGTTATATGAACATCACCAGCAGCTATATCTCTCCGACAATTATCGAGGAACGTCAGCTGAATGTTGCGCAGATGGACGTATTCTCACGTCTGATGATGGACCGTATTATTTTCCTTGGTACGCAGGTCGACGATTATTCGGCGAGTGTCATCCAGGCGCAGCTTCTGTATCTTGATTCGAGCGATCCGGGAAAAGATATTTCCATTTATATCAACTCGCCGGGTGGTTCGGTGTATGCCGGTTATGGCATTTACGACACGATGCAGTTTATCGGCTGCGACGTCTCCACCATATGTACAGGTATGGCGGCTTCCTTTGCTGCCGTGTTGCTCGTGGCTGGGACAAAGGGCAAAAGAATGGCTCTGCCTCATTCGCGAGTTATGATACATCAGCCTTTAGGCGGTGTGCAAGGGCAGGCTTCGGATATTGAGATTACGGCGCGTGAAATTTTGAAAGTAAAGAAAGAGCTGTACACTATTATCTCGAATCATTCGGGGAAATCATACGAGGAAGTTGAGCGGGATAGCGACCGCGATTATTGGATGACTGCTGAAGAAGCAAAGGCATACGGTATGATTGATGAGATATTGATCCGCGAGAAGGCAAAAGACAAAACAATTAAATAATCAGCAAGTGTATGGCCAAGACAGGCGGTATATGTACGTTTTGCGGTAGAAGCAGCAGGGAAGTGAAGCTGTTGATCAACGGCATTTCCGGGGCTATATGTGACGAGTGTGCACAGCAGGCGTATGAAATTGTAAAGGAAAATCTGCCGATAGGGAAAGGCGCTTCCGACCTTGATTGGAGGGAACTGCCGAAGCCTGAAGACATAAAAAGCTTTTTGGATCAATACGTGATTGGGCAGAATGAAGCGAAACGATATCT
>CAVIFD010000007.1:6127-14736 GCA_963641545.1 bacterium
CTTTCCGTGTCGGTGTACAATCATTACAAGCGTTTGTTTCAGAAGATTACCGGTGATGATGTGGAGATAGAGAAGTCGAACATTATCATGGTCGGAGCGACCGGTACGGGAAAGACCTTGCTGGCACGTACGATTGCGAAACTTCTGCATGTGCCGTTTGCCATTGTCGACGCTACGGTGCTGACCGAAGCCGGTTATGTGGGAGAGGATATAGAGAGTATCCTGACCCGTTTGTTGCAGGCTGCCGACTATAATGTGGCTGCCGCGCAAAGAGGGATAGTGTTTATTGACGAGATAGACAAGATAGCACGCAAGGGCGACAATCCTTCCATAACCCGCGATGTGAGCGGGGAAGGGGTGCAACAGGGTTTGTTGAAACTGCTGGAAGGCTCGATTGTAAATGTTCCTCCCCAGGGCGGGCGGAAGCATCCCGAGCAGAAAATGATTGCGGTGGACACCAAGAATATCCTGTTTATCTGTGGTGGTGCCTTCGACGGCATAGAGAAGAAGATAGCCCAACGTCTGAATACCCGCGTGGTTGGGTATTCTGCCAGCAAAGAAACGGCACAGGTTGATAGAAACAACCTCCTTAAATATATTACGCCGACCGACCTGAAGTCGTTCGGATTGATACCGGAGATTATCGGTCGTCTGCCTATTCTTACTTATCTCAATCCGCTCGACCGCAGTACGCTCCGCAGTATCTTGACAGAACCGAAGAATTCAATTATCAAGCAATATGTGAAGCTCTTCGAGATGGATGCGATCAAGCTGACGTTTGACGAGGAAGTGTATGAATATATCGTAGACAAGGCTTTGGAATTTAAATTGGGAGCACGCGGCCTTCGTTCCATTGTCGAGGCTATTATGATGGATGCGATGTTCAGCATGCCGTCGGAGAAGAAAAAGAAACTTCACATTACGTTGGCGTATGCGAAGGAAAAATTTGAAAAGTCAGATGTGAACCGTTTGCAGATAGCGTGATGCGGAGGGCTTATAAAACATATAATTGAGTATGGCAAAGAAGGATATAATAACAGAGTGTTTGAAGACCCATTTTGGTTTCGCTTCTTTCAAGGGGAATCAGAAGGAAATCATAGAAAATGTGTTGGCAGGGAACGATACATTTGTGTTGATGCCTACCGGAGGCGGTAAGTCTCTCTGCTACCAGTTGCCTTCTCTTATGATGGAGGGAACGGCAATTGTCATTTCCCCTCTGATAGCTTTGATGAAGAATCAAGTGGATGCCATGCGTAACTTCAGCGAAGAAGACGGGGTTGCCCATTTTATCAATTCGTCACTGAACAAGTCTGCTATCGATCAGGTGAAGTCTGATATACTTTCCGGTCGCACGAAACTGTTGTATGTCGCTCCAGAGTCGTTGAAGAAGGAAGAGAATGTGGAGTTTCTGAGAAATATAAAAATCTCGTTTTATGCAGTCGACGAGGCACATTGTATCTCTGAGTGGGGGCATGATTTCCGCCCGGAGTATCGTAGGATACGTCCGATCATCAATGAGATAGGAGTACGTCCGGTGATTGCGTTGACGGCCACTGCCACTCCGAAAGTGCAGCATGACATTCAGAAGAACCTCGGCATGATGAATGCTGTGGTTTTCAAATCCTCTTTCAATCGCCCGAACCTGTATTATGAAGTTCGTCCGAAGGATGGAAACATTGACCGCGAGATTATCAAATATATCAAAGCCAACGAAGGAAAGTCCGGCATTATCTACTGCTTGAGCCGAAAGAAGGTGGAAGAGTTTGCTGATATTCTGAAAGTAAACGGAATAAAGGCTCTTGCCTATCATGCCGGGATGGATTCGGCACAACGTTCAGCCAATCAGGATGCATTTCTGCTGGAAGATGCGGATGTCATTGTTGCTACCATTGCCTTCGGTATGGGGATTGACAAGCCTGATGTTCGTTATGTCATACATTACGATATACCAAAGAGTCTTGAAGGCTATTATCAGGAAACGGGCCGTGCCGGTCGTGATGGCGGAGAAGGTCAGTGCATTGCGTTTTATACCTACAAGGATCTGCAGAAACTGGAAAAGTTTATGCAGGGGAAACCGGTGGCAGAACAGGAGATTGGAAAGCAGTTGTTGCTTGACACGGCGGCTTATGCCGAGACTTCTGTGTGTCGCCGTAAGGCTTTGTTGCATTATTTCGGAGAGGAATATCTTGAGGAGAATTGTGGAAATTGTGATAATTGTTTGAATCCTAAGAAACAGGTGGAAGCAAAAGAGCTGTTGGTGACGGTGCTTGACGCGATAGTTGCGCTGAAGGAGAAATTCAAGACAGACTATATCGTCAATATGCTGGTTGGAAACGAGACCACCGAAATAGAGTCTTACAAGCACAACGAGATGGAAATCTTCGGTTCCGGAGCAGATGAAAGCGACAAGACATGGAATGCTGTGATTCGCCAGGCACTCATAGCCGGTTATCTGAAGAAGGATATCGAGAATTACGGTTTGCTGAGAGTTACACAGAAGGGAAAAGACTTTATGAAAAATCCGGTGTCTTTCAAGATAACGAAAGACAACGAGTTTGAAGACGATGATGAAGTTGTGTCGGTTCGTGGTGGTTCAACCTGTGCCGTTGACCCTGTCCTCTTCTCCATGATGAAAGATTTACGGAAGAAATTGTCCAAACACTTGGAGGTTCCTCCTTTCGTGATTTTCCAAGACCCGTCGTTGGAGGCAATGGCAACCACATATCCTGTGACATTGGAAGAGTTACAGAATATTCCCGGAGTAGGGGCAGGTAAAGCCAAACGCTACGGGCAGGAATTCATTGAGCTTATTAAGAAACACGTTGAAGAAAACGAAATAGAACGCCCTGAGGATTTGCGTGTACGTACGGTTGCCAACAAGTCGAAACAGAAGATTTCCATTATCCAGCAGATTGACCGTAAGGTGGATTTGAATGAAATTGGCAGGACGAGTGGTCTGGAGTTTAGTGAATTGTTGGATGAGATTGAAGCAATAGTCTATTCGGGAACACGTATCAATATCGATTACTTCGTCAATGAAGAGATGGACGAGGATCATGTGAGTGATATATATGAATACTTCAAGGATTCCGAGACCGACGATTTGGAAGAAGCCATCGAAGAGTTGGGCGGTGATTATACTGAAGAAGAAATCCGATTGATCCGAATCAAGTTCCTTTCAGAGATGGCTAATTAGTGCGTGGATGATATCCTCTACATAAAAAACACTAATTTGATTGGGTAGCATACTTTTTAGAGACGTTTTTCGTTTGGTTGGTGTTGTTCCTATAATGTGTCATATAGTATGATAAACGGATTTTTGACGAGAAAGATACTTGCGTTGTCTTTGATGCTGGCTTGTTTTGTAGGGGAAGCTGTTGCTCGGACCGACTCTGTCGTTATGACGGTGGCAGGAAAGCCGGTGTTGTTGGACGAGTTTGTCTTTATGCTGCAAAAGAACGGTGTGACGGATATGTCAGACCGCAAGTCGCTGGAGGATTATGTGGATCTGTATAAGAACTTCAAACTGAAGGTGGCAGCGGCGGAAGCGGCGGGCTTGGATAAAACGAAAGCATTTACGGATGAGTTGGGAGGATATCGTGCACAGTTGATCTCGAGTTATATGTCGGATCGCGATGGGGAAGAGGCTGCTGTCAGGGTTGAGTACGACCGTTTGAGTGAAGTTTTGGAGCTGAGTCATATTTTGTTCCGACTGCCGGAGAAAACGGTCTCGAAAGATACGGTGGCTGTTTATGAAAAGGCGATGGAAGCGTATGAGCGCATAAGAAACGGGGAAGACTTCACGTCGTGCGGAAGAGAGCTTGCCGGAAAGGATTCTACGGGACAGATAATATACGGACATACGCGAGGGCTGATGCCTCTGCAAACGATGAAGGCATTCGAGGATTATGTTTATTCCATGAAACCGGGAGAATTGTCCATGCCTGTTCGTACGGCATGGGGATTTCATATCATCAAACTGCACAGTCGCAAACCCAATCCCGGTATGCGTCACGTTGCCCATATTCTGATTCCGTTTCAGAAGGATTCGGTGTTGCGAAGCGAGAGTGAAACTTTGGCTTTGGCTGAAAATGTTTATCAGAAGGCGAAAGACGGTGCCGACTTCGGGCAGTTGGCTGAAGAATATTCTTCGGACAAGGCTAATGCTGATAAAGGAGGCGAGTTGCCTTGGTTTGGTGTCGGTGAAATGGTTGAGCCTTTTGAAAAAGGAGCTTTTGCTTTGAATACTCCGGGCGAGATCTCAAAACCGGTTAAGACACGTTTCGGGTATCATATCATCAAGCTGATAGAAAAGCGAGGGATACCTTCTTTCGAAGAAAAGAAAAAAGCGTGGTCGCGTACGATGTCGCAGGGTGAACATAATTTTGAGTATTACAGGACGTTCGATGAACGCTTGAAAAAGGAATACGGCTATGTTTTTTATCCGGAAGCGTATGCTGAGTTGCAGGCTTTGTGCGACGATTATTTCCCCACAGATGAGGCATTTTACGAAAAGGCAAAGGACATGAACAAGACACTGTTTCATTTGGTGGATACCGATTTTTCGCAGAGTGAGTTTGCTGATTATCTCCGGCGTTGTCCGTTCTCGACAAAAACATACGCAGGAGATTTTATGCAGGAAGTGTTCGATTTGTTCGTCCGCGATATCGTCACAACAGCCGAACGTAAGAATCTTGAAATAAAACATCCCGAGTTCAAGTATCTCATGCAGGAATATCGCGATGGTATTCTGTTGTTTAATATCAGTAACCGGAAGATATGGAGCAAGCCTGCTGCCGAACAACCCGAACTGGAAAAAGCTTGGTTGAAGGAATTGAATGCGGAATATCCCGTTACTATCAATTGGAAGCTGTTGAAAAAACTGAAGAAGTAGAGGCGGGCAGGTTATGAGATATCTTTTCATTTTTATGGCATTCGTGTTTTCGTTGGGGTCGTGCAAACAGACTCAGCCTACGGATGATACGGATGTACTGGTGAGAGTGAAAGATAAGACGCTGAAACGTTCGGAGGTGGTTAACCTTATTCCAAAGGGGATGTCCTCTGAAGACAGCTTGTTGGTTGCAGAAAACTTTGTGAAGAAATGGGTGAAAGATGCGCTGGTCTATGAGATTGCAGAGCGAAATCTTGGCGACGAGAAGAAGGAAATCGATAAGTTGGTTGAGGAGTATCGCCATTCGCTGATTCGTTATCGTTATCAGGAACGATTGATTAAAGATCGGTTGTCGGCGGATATATCCGAAAGCGATAAGTTGAGCTATTATGATGCGAACGAGAAGAAGTTTGTACTTGATGAAGCATTGATAAAAGGTCTTTTTCTGAAAATACCGGCAAATGCGCCGGGTTTGTCTGAAGTGAAGGGTTGGTGTAAATCGACTTCAGAGGGTTCGTTGGAAAAGATTGAGAAATATGCAGTGCAGAATGCTGCTATTTACGATTACTTCTACGACAGATGGGTCGGGTTTGAGGAAGTGATGGGAAACATTCCTGTCCGTGTGTCTGATCCGAATGCCTATTTGAAAGCGAACAAGTTTGTGGAAGTGACGGATAGCAGCTATTGTTATCTGCTGAATATTAAAGAATATCTTCCCGAAGGGGGTGTGGCTCCTTACGATTATGTTAAGGAGCAGATTACGGAGGCGTTGGTCAATCAGCGTAAGGTTGATTTCTTGAATACATTTGAAGAAGAGCTATATAAAGACGGAATCAGAGGAGGTGATGTGAAGTTTGGTGCGACACAACCGTGATTTGTAACTAATAAAGGTAGAAGTGATGAAAAAGATTTTGACTGTATTTTTTCTTGCCTGCTTGTCTTGCGGGATGATGGCGCAAGACAATGTGATTGATGAAATTGTGTGGGTGGTAGGAGACGATGCTATTCTTCGTTCGGACATAGAGACGCAGAGACTGTATATGCAGAACGAGGGCGAACGTTTGGACGGTGACCCTTATTGCGTGATACCCGAGCGTATGGCAATACAAAAGCTGTATCTGAACCAAGCCAAGATAGACAGTGTGGAGGCAAACGAGAGTCAGGTAATACAGCAAGCCGACCAATGGGTGAACTGGGCGATTAACCAGATCGGATCCAAAGAAAAGGTGGAGGAATATTTCGGGAAGAAGATTTCGCAGATAAGGGACGAACAGAAAGAGAAGTTTCGTGAGCAGCAGATTGTGTCGGAGATGCAGCGTAATCTTATTGGTGAAATCAAGCTGACACCGGCGGAGATCCGCAAGTTCTACAACGGATTGTCGAAAGACAGTCTGCCCGTGATCCCTACGGTTGTCGAGGTGCAGATCATCACTTTCGAGCCTAAGATTCCGTTTGATATAACGGATGCCATAAAAGCTCGTTTGCGCGATTTCACGGAGCAGATCAACAGCGGGAAGATGGAGTTTTCCACCCTGGCTCGTCTGTATTCGGAAGATCCCGGTTCGGCGGCACGTGGCGGTGAGCTTGGCTTTATGAGCAAGACCGACTTGTTGCCTGAGTTTGCCAACGTCGCATTCAACCTTTCAGACCCTAAACGTGTGTCGCAGATTGTGCAGACGGAGTATGGGTATCATATCATCCAGCTTATCGAAAAGCGCGGCAACCGTATCAACTGCCGTCACATATTGTTGAAGCCGAAGGTGTCGGAAAAGGAATTGACCGACGCGACAGCCCGTATGGATTCTTTGTATGCAGACTTGAAAGCCGATAAGTTCTCGTTTGAAGAGGCGGCAACGTTTGTTTCCTACGACAAGGATACGCGCAACAACAAGGGATTGATGGTAAATCAGAATCATGAGGGAAGCAATTACGGCACTCCCAAGTTTGAAATGCAGGAACTTCCCCAGGAGGTGGGTAAGGTTGTGTATAATATGGAGGTCGGAGAGATTTCCAAGCCGTTTACCATGATTACCGACAAGCAGAAGGAAGTGGTTGCCATCGTGAAGCTGAAATCGCGCACGGAGCAGCACAAGGCAAATCTGTCGGACGATTTCCAGGCGATGAAAAGCATGGTGGAACAGAAGAAAAAGGCGGAGCTGTTGGACAACTGGATAAGGAAGCAGCAGCGGTCGACTTACGTGCGCATTTCCGAAGGCTGGCGTAATTGCGATTTCAAATATCCGGGTTGGGTGAAAGAATGAAGATTGTAAACGGGTGTTTCCTTACAGTGTTGTTGGGCATGTTTGTCGCCGCTACAGACGTAGGGGCGCAGGACGTGGCTTCTGCCGATCGGGATTCGATATCGAAGACTGAGATTCCCGCCGATACGGTTGCATCCAAAACGACGTTGGTCTATCTGATGCATGCCGACATCGTGTCGTATGACAAAGGGATGATGAAAGCGGATGCCCGATTCCTGGAAGGGAATGTATGTTTCCGGCACGACAGTTCGTATATGTATTGCGACAGCGCATACTTCTTCGAGGCGAGTAATTCGTTGGAGGCATTCAGCAGCGTGAGGATGGAGCAGGGAGACACGTTGTTTGTGTATGGTAATTACCTGTTCTACGACGGTAACGCGCAAATTGCCCGCTTGCGCGAGAATGTAAGGATGGAAAACGGGCAGGTGACGCTCTTTACCGACAGTTTGAACTACGAGCGTGTTCCGGATATCGGCTATTATTTCGATGGCGGTCTGCTTGTGGATTCGTTGAACCAGCTGTCATCTTTCTACGGGCAGTATTCGCCCGGGACGAAGGAGGCTGTGTTTAATGATAGCGTGCGCCTGGAAAACCGGAACTTCACTTTGTATTCGGATACGCTTCACTACAATACGGAAACGAAGATTGCAACCATATTAGGACCTTCTGTGATTGTTTCCGACAGCGGGACGATCCATTCCTCACACGGATGGTATGACACGGAGGCAAACACAGCCTTGTTGTTGGAGGGGTCTGAGGTCTTTTCGGGCGACAGGCTGTTGACGGGCGATTCGATTGCCTACGACCGTGAATCAGGGATTGGGGAAGTGTTCGGCAATATGTGTTTGCGCGATACAGCCCGCAAGGTGACGCTGGAGGGGCAGTATGGCTTCTACAACGAACGGACGGAGTATGCTTTTGCCACGGACAGTGCCCGCATGTTGGAATATTCGGAGGGCGACACGTTGTATCTGCATGCCGACACGCTCGAGATGGCAGCCGTCGACTCCGCGTCGCGTGAGATAAAGGCTATCCTCGGTGTGCGTTTCTATCGCACCGATATGCAGGGTGTGTGCGGCAATATGCGATACAACACGCGCGACAGTGTGTTGCATATGTACGACGGTCCGGTCTTGTGGAACGAGCAATATCAGATTTCGGGCGACACGGTTGTGGTGTATATGAACGACAGCACGATTGACTATGCGCATGTGATCCAAAGTGCGTTTGCGGTGCAGCATATCGAGTCGTCTTATTTCAATCAGCTGAAAGGAAACGACCTGAAGGCTTATTTCGAAGGCAAGGCAGTGCGGCAGATAGATATTGAGGGAAACGCAGAGTCGATCTTCTACCCGTTGGACAACGGAACGATGATCGGGATGAACACAACGAAGAGCGGGTTTCTGACCATCCTGGTGAAGGAAAATAAGCTGGACCGTCTGAAGATCTGGCCCAAT
>CAVIFD010000008.1:0-5447 GCA_963641545.1 bacterium
GTTAAAAACCACCCCGGTGCGAAGCTCTTGCGCCCTCGCAACAGCAAAAAACCACCCCGGTGCGGACCTCTTGCGGGCTCGCAACAGCAAAAAACCACCCTGGTGCGAAGCCTTTGCGCCCTCGCAAGAGCAAAGAACCACCCCGGTGCGGAGCTTCTGCAGGTTTACGAAAGACGGGAACCACCCTGTGAGGGGCGTGCGTATGCGGAATAATTCCCGGAAGGCTTGCAGGATAGTTTACAAATCAGCACCTTTGCGGGCGGTAAACAGCAGTGTTTGACCGTCATCAAATATCAACTGTACATATAGAAAGATGAAAGTATTGAAGTTCGGCGGGACATCCGTAGGTTCCGTGAATAGCATTCTGAGTGTAAAGAAAATAGTAGAGGCTGCGGGCGAGCCTGTAATCGTAGTGGTATCCGCATTGGGCGGCATAACAGACAAGCTGCTGACCACCTCGGCGATGGCAGCCAAAGGAGATGTCGGGTACGAGAGAGAATTTTCCGAAATCATAACGCGCCATTTGGACGTGATACAAGGGGTGATCCCCGACAAGATGCGCCGCATTGAGGTGCAGAAGCGGGTTATGGCTCTGCTCGACGAGCTTGGCAACATCTTCCGAGGCGTGTATCTCATCAACGACCTTTCGCCGAAGACCTCCGACGCAATTGTTAGCTATGGCGAGCGCATCTCGTCGCTCATCGTGTCGAACGTGATAGACGGGGCACAGTTGTTTGATTCCCGGAAATTCATCAAGACGATAAAGCAGTTCAACAAACATATCGTGGACTTCGAGAATACGAACCGTCTGATCCGTGAGACGTTCAGTCCGCTGCCGAAGGTCGCGCTCGTGCCGGGATTTATCTCGTCGAGCACGGAGAACGGGGAGGTGACGAACCTCGGGCGCGGCGGCTCGGATTATACGGCATCCATTCTGGCAACGGCTCTCGGAGCATCCATCCTGGAGATATGGACGGATGTGGACGGCTTTATGACTGCCGACCCGCGCGTCATCAGCTCGGCTTACGTGATAGACCGTCTGACATTCACCGAAGCCATGGAGCTGTGTAACTTCGGTGCGAAGGTGATCTATCCGCCGACAATCTATCCCGTCTACCACAAGAATATTCCCATCCGCATACTCAACACGTTCAACCCCGAAGCTCCGGGTACGTATATCTCCAAGGAGAAGATGAAAGACGAGGGAAAAGCCATCATCAAAGGTATCTCTTCCATCAACGACACCTGCCTTATCACCGTGCAGGGCTTGGGCATGGTCGGCGTGATAGGTGTGAACTACCGCATCTTCAAGACGCTGGCGAAAAACGGCATCAGCGTGTTCATGGTGTCGCAGGCAAGCTCGGAAAACAATACCACGTTTGCCGTCCGCAATGCGGATGCAGAGCTGGCAGTGTCGGTGCTCAACGAAGAGTTTGCCCTCGAGCGTGCGCAGGGCGACATGAACGACACTGTTGCCGAGAAAGACCTCGCGACGGTTGCCATCGTCGGAGAGAACATGAAACGCACGCCGGGCATTGCCGGCAAGCTGTTCGGCACGCTGGGAAGTGCGGGCATAAGCGTGATTGCATGTGCGCAGGGAGCCTCGGAGACGAACATCTCGTTTGTCATCAAGCTCAAATATCTCCGCAAGGCTCTCAACTCCATACACGACTCGTTTTTTCTGTCGCAATACAAGGTGCTGAACCTCTTTATCGCAGGTGTCGGGACTGTCGGCGGCAATCTTCTCGAGCAGATACGTATCCAGCAACCCAAGCTGATGGAGCAAAACGGACTTAAGCTGAATGTCGTGGGCGTAGCCAACAGCAAGCGTGCGCTGTTCCTTCGCGAGGGGCTGAACCTTGAGAACTGTGTGGAGGAGCTCAGGCGCAGCGGCGAGGAAAGCTCGCCTGAGCATCTCAAGGAAGAGATACTGAAGATGAACATCTTCAACTCCGTGTTTGTGGACTGCACGGCAAACACGGCGATAGCCGACCTGTACGAGACGCTGCTCTCGAACAATGTCTCGGTTGTCGCAGCCAACAAGATCGCAGCTTCTTCTTCGTATAGCAATTACATCAAGCTGAAAGATACCGCCCGTCATCGCGGCATCAAGTTCCTCTTCGAAACGAACGTGGGTGCGGGGCTGCCCATCATCAATACGATGAACGACCTTATCAACAGCGGCGACCATATACTGAAGCTCGAGGCGGTGCTTTCGGGTACGCTGAATTATATCTTCAACACCCTGAGTGCGGACATACCTTTCAGCCGCGCAATCATGATGGCAAAGGAAGAGGGTTATTCGGAGCCCGACCCGCGCATCGACCTTAGCGGGAAGGACGTACTTCGCAAGTTGGTTATCCTTGCCCGCGAAGCAGGATATAAGGTGGAGCAGGAAGACGTAAGGCGCAACCTGTTTGTTCCGGACAAGTATTTCGAAGGCTCTCTCGACGACTTCTGGCGCGACATCAAGACACTGGATGCAGGCTTCGAGAGCAAACGCCGGCAGCTGGAAGCCGAGGGAAAACGCCTGCGCTTCGTTGCGAAGATGGACAACGGCGCATGCGAGATAGGCTTGCAGGAAGTGGACAGCCACCATCCGTTCTACGAGCTGGAGGGCAGCAACAATATCATCATGATTTCGACGGAGAGATACCACGAGTATCCGATGATCATAAAAGGCTACGGTGCCGGAGCCGACGTGACGGCGGCAGGTGTCTTTGCCGATATTATCTCCATTGCCAATATCCGATAATCCTCCACGCGTCATGAAACATATCATCATCTTGGGCGACGGGATGGCAGACGAGCCTCTCGAGCAGCTTGGCGGAAAGACACCGCTGCAGTATGCCGACACCCCTTATATGGACAGCCTGGCTGCGCGGGGCGTTACGGGAAGGATGAAGACCGTCGCCGACGGGTTTCATCCCGGGAGCGAAGTGGCAAACATGGCAGTGCTCGGCTACGACCTGCCGAGGGTATATGAAGGACGCGGCGTTCTGGAAGCTGCGAGCATGGGCGTAGACCTCAAGGAGGGAGAGATGGCAATGCGCTGCAACCTTATCTGCGTGGAAGGGGAGACGCTGAAGAACCATTCCGCCGGACACGTCACGACGGAGGAGGCAGAGTGTCTCATCCGTTTCCTCAACGAGAAGTTGGGCTCGGAGAATGTCAGGTTCCACACCGGCGTGTCGTATCGTCATCTTCTTGTTGTACGCGGGGGCGACAAGCGATTGGACTGCACGCCGCCGCACGACGTGCCGCTTCACCCTTTCCGTCCCCTGATGATAAAGCCGGAAGCACCCGAAGCCCGCGAGACTGCCGACCTGCTGAACAGCCTTATCCTGCGCTCGCAGGAGCTGCTGCGCAATCATCCCGTCAATCTCCGCCGCATGGCAGAGGGGAAAGACCCTGCAAACAGCATCTGGCCCTGGTCGCCGGGCTACCGACCCGCGATGAAGACAATGCAGGAGATGTATGGCTTCGAGAAGGGAGCCGTCATCTCTGCCGTGGATCTCATACGGGGCATAGGCGTGTATGCAGGGCTGGATATTATCCCCGTGGAAGGGGCAACGGGGCTTTACGACACCAACTACGAGGGTAAAGCCCGTGCCGCAGTGGAAGCACTGAAGACGCACGACTTCGTCTACCTTCATGTGGAGGCAAGCGACGAGGCAGGGCACGAGGGCGACGTGGCACTGAAGGTGAAGACCATCGAGAACCTCGACCGGCGGGCAATACGCATCATCTGCGAAGAGCTCGGCTCGTGGAGCGAGGAGGTTGCCATAGCTGTCCTCCCCGATCATCCCACACCCTGCGCAATACGTACGCACACTGCCGCGCCCGTCCCCTTCCTTATATATAAGCCCGGACAAACGCCGGATGCCGTCACGCGCTTCGACGAGTTCAGCGTCGTAGGCGGGAAGTACGGCATACTTGAAAAAGACGAATTTATAAAAGCATTCCTATGAGATATTACAGCACAAATGGGCAAGCCCCGAAGGCATCTCTCGAAGAAGCCGTAGTGAGAGGTCTTGCCACAGACAAGGGTCTGTATATGCCCGAGCGCATCGTCCGCCTTGACGAGGGGGTCATCCGCGACATGAAGAACCGCACGTTTCACGAGATAGCCTTCACGGTGGCTCAGGCATTCTTCGGAGAGGACATCGACGGCGAGACGCTGAAGGGGATAGTGGAGGATACTCTTTCGTTCGACACTCCTGTGGTTCGCGTCCGCGAGAATATCTACAGCCTCGAGCTGTTTCACGGTCCGACACTTGCGTTCAAGGATGTCGGCGGAAGGTTCATGGCGCGGCTGCTGGGCTGTTTCATACGCAAGGAAGGGCTGAGGCAGGTGAACGTGCTGGTTGCCACGTCGGGCGACACGGGCAGTGCCGTTGCCAACGGATTTCTCGGTGTCGAAGGTATTCACGTCTACGTGCTCTACCCCAAGGGGAAGGTGAGCCCGATACAGGAATGCCAGTTCACCACTCTCGGGCAAAACATCACCGCGCTGGAGATCGACGGCACCTTCGACGACTGTCAGGCACTGGTGAAGGCGGCGTTCATGGACGAGGAGCTCAACCGCCACATGAAGCTCACCTCTGCCAACTCCATCAACGTTGCCCGTTTCCTCCCGCAGTCGTTCTACTATTTCAACGCCTATGCGCAGCTCGACCGCATGGGAAAGGCGGACAGCCTTGTCGTGTCTGTCCCGAGCGGGAACTTCGGGAACATCACTGCCGGACTTTTTGCCCGCAGGATGGGGCTGCCGGTGAAACATTTCATCGCAGCCAACAACCGCAACGACGTGTTTCTCGAATACCTCAACACCGCAGTATACACGCCGCGCCCCTCCGTGGCAACCATTGCCAACGCCATGGACGTGGGTAATCCGAGCAACTTCGCACGTATCCTCGATCTCTATGACGGGAGCCACAAGGAGATCTGCCGCGAGGTCAGCGGTTGCAGCTTCACGGACGAGGAGATCAGCCGGACCATACGCCGCGTCTATGAGAAGGACGGCTACCTGCTCGACCCGCACGGTGCCTGCGGCTTTGCGGCATTGGAAAAGTATCCTCTCGGGGAGGGCGAGACAGGGCTTTTCCTCGAGACGGCGCATCCTGCCAAGTTCAAAGGGACGGTGGACGGCATTCTCGGCTGCGACACCCCCATCCCCCCGAAGCTGCGGGCGTTTATGCAGGGAACAAAGCAAAGCACGGAGCTTGGTAGCGACTTCAACGCCTTCAAGTCGTACCTCCTCGCCCGCTAAGATCCTCCTCTCATACTAAACCGACAACGGGGGAATGCTGTCGCGCCCGCTCTTTTGTCTCGTGCACGAACTGCATGAACCCGTCGCGCCACGCTCCGGCTATTGCACGAACTGCATGAACCCGTCGCGCCACGCTCCGGCATATTGCACGAGCTGCATGAACCCGTCGCGCCAC
>CAVIFD010000008.1:5804-13389 GCA_963641545.1 bacterium
AGGCAGCCGAGCGAAGCGCGTCTTCAGCCATGGAATGTGTCTCGATGTTCGTTATGCCTGCGCCGCTCAGCCATACCAACGCGCGACGGCTGGCATTGATCTCGACCGGCAGGGTGACGAAGCTGAACAACGTTGTTGAAGCAAACAGGATGATGCCGAACAGCATCAGCTGCGGGAACGTCTGAAGCATCAGCATACCACCGAGCAACACCCACATCACGATGTTCGAGGCGAAGCTGACCACCGGCACGAGTGCCGACCTGAGGCGAAGCGGAGCATAAGCCGTGGCATGCTGCACGGCATGACCACACTCGTGGGCTGCAACGGCTGCCGCAGCAATGCTGCTGCTGTAATAGACCGACTCGCTGAGGTTCACCGTCTGGTTTGCCGGATTGTAGTGGTCGGTGAGATGCCCGGGGGTGCAGGTGACCCTTACGTCGTAGATGCCGTTGTCGCGCAACATCTTCTCGGCAACATCCTTTCCCGTCATGCCTCTCGGCATGGGAATCCGCGAATACTTTTCAAACTTGTTCTTCAGGCTCGAAGAAACCATCCAGCTCAAGAGAGCTATACCGATAAATATGATCCAATACATACTTTCTTCTTTCTTGATTAAACGTTATGCGAAAGTCTTTGCAAAAAGCCTGCCATCTTTCCGGCGTGTCTCACTCTTCCGTATAACGAACGATTGTCTGCTCGCGGTCCGGACCGACAGAAACGATCTTGACGGGCACACCAAGCTCTTCTTCGAGGAATGAGAGGTAGGCGTTGAACTCTTCGGGGAACTCGTCTTCGCTCTGCATCTTTGTCATGTCTGTCTTCCATCCCGGCAGCTCGACGTATATCGGCTCTACAGTGTCGTTGATGGCAAACGGAAACTCCGTCACCTCTTCGCCTCCTATCTTGTATGCCACGCAAGCCTTGACAGCATCGAAACTGTCGAGCACGTCGCTCTTCATCATGATAAGTCGTGTGACACCGTTTATCATAATCGCATACTTAAGTGCGACAAGGTCGATCCAGCCGCAACGACGCTTACGCCCCGTGACGGAGCCGAACTCATGCCCGAGGTTGCATATCTTGTCGCCCGTCTCGTCGAACAGCTCCGTCGGGAACGGACCGCTGCCCACGCGTGTGCAGTATGCCTTGAATATGCCATACACCTCACCAATGTTACGCGGAGAAACGCCCAGTCCCGTGCAGCAGCCCGCACAGATGGTGTTCGAAGAAGTGACAAACGGATACGAACCGAAGTCGATATCCAACATCGTGCCCTGTGCACCTTCCGCCAGGACAGACTTGCCCGCCTTGAGGTAGTTGTTGATCACGTGCTCGCTGTCGATCAGCTTAAACTGTTTCAGGTAGTCCAGCGCGGCAAACCATTCGGCTTCGAGCTCATTGATGTCGTAGGAATAGTTCAGCGACCGGAGTATCCTTTCGTGACGAGCCTTGGCTGCGGCATATTTCTCGTCGAAGCCGTGGAGCAGGTCGCCCACGCGAAGACCGTTGCGGCTGACCTTGTCCGTGTATGTCGGACCGATACCTTTACCCGTCGTGCCAATCTTGCCCGAGCCTTTGGCAGCCTCGTAGGCAGCGTCGAGCATACGGTGGGTAGGCAGGATGAGGTGTGCCTTTTTCGATATGTAGAGCTGCTTCGTGAGGTCGTGTCCGCTCTCGGCAAGTGCCTCGGCTTCCTGCTTGAACAGTAGCGGGTCGAGCACGACACCGTTGCCGATAACATTCACCTTTCCGCCTTGGAAAATGCCCGACGGAATGGAACGAAGGACATATTTCTCTCCGTTAAACTCTAATGTGTGTCCTGCATTAGGACCTCCCTGAAAACGGGTGATTACGTCGTAATTCGGAGTCAACACATCGACAACCTTACCTTTGCCTTCGTCGCCCCACTGCAATCCCAATAAAACATCTACTTTCATTTTGTCTTTATAGTAATAGGCTTATTAATATTCTTGTCTTTATCTTTCTGTATCCGCATCTTGAACATGCACTTACTGCATATCCCGTAGACATACAACGCATGAAACTCCGGTGTGAAACGGGAGATCCTCAACTTGCCGACTTCCTTTTTCAGCGTGCTGTCTTTCATCTCGCGTATCACTCCGCACTTCGTGCATACCAGGTGGAGGTGCGTCTCCGCCAAAGCCCGCAGCTCGTACTCAACCGACGAGCCGAACTGATGCCTCACCACCAAGCCGGCATCCAACAGCACGTCCAGCGTATTGTAGAGCGTCGCTTTGCTCACGTGGAAGTTTGTCTCCTCCAGCTTTTCGCCGAGAGAGTTTACATCGAAATGACCCGACGAACGGCAGATACACTCGAATATGGCATATCTCTCATCCGTCTTACGCATGTTTTTCACCGACATATAGTCAGTAAACGACTGCATCATCTCTTTGTATCTCTTTTCGTCCATGTGTGTTGTGTTTTTCATTTCACGGTCGGCAAAAATAGGTATTTATTCAAAGCCTCAGTGATAATACTCGAACTCGAACTTCAAGTCGCTGTATGTCTCCTGTCCCTCCGGCGTTCTCGTAAACTCAGGATACACATCGAAGCCGCTCAGCACCTCGCGGGCACAGCTCTCGGACCTGCGACCGTACATCTTCATTGCCGTCCGAGCCGCCTGCCGCTCTTTCCATGTGCTGTCTCTGTCGGGAAGAGCCACAGAGCGCATACACTCCGTAAGAAGAGCCGCCGAGAGAGAAGCCTCCACTGCCTTTCCTGCCTTGAACAGCTCTGCTCCCGTCAGATATGCCACCGTGCGGGAGTATCCGTTCCTTTCGTCGGCGATAAGCTCGCGAAGGAACACTTCGACATAAGGCAGACAGGCAAACAAGTTACGGCTGCACTGCTCCGCAATCTCCGGATAAGGTATCTCGCGAACCCATGTTCTTGCCCGTTCGATGGGGAAACTGTCCGTGGGCTGCAGCATGGAAGCCAGTATCTTGAATTCCCGGATATCTTCTTTCCACAGCGCGTCGGCAAGCTCTGCACTCGGCTCGTGCCGAGAGGCAATCTGTTTCAGTTCTGTCAGGGATACACCGAAGTTGAGCTTATACAACATCCCCTTCTCGCGCATACTGCCGGACGCAACGCCGTTCATTGCCATGCGGAGCTGAGTGCGTATCTCCTTCAGACTCTCGTGCAACATTGTTTAGTCGTTGTATGACGGGAGGAACGAATAGTCCCTGCTGTATCTGAGCATCTGCTCCGCATAGCCTTCGGTATAGTCGAGGACGATATCGGTCACTTCTCCTGCGGCGTTCTTCACCTCCTTCATGACGGGGTTGACAAACCCTTTGTACGGAGCGAGGTTGAGGTGGGCATAACGCTCGAGCACTTCATTGTGTAATGTTTGGTCCACTTTAACGCCATAATCTTCCACAAGCTTCTTCCCTGCGGCAAAATCGCCTTCGCTCTTGATGCGCTGCACTTCAGCCAGCAACGATCCGAAGAGTGTGCGCAGCTTCTCGTAGTCGTTCACAACGACGTAGGTCTTGCCGTCGCGTTCCCTATATTCAATCACGTTGTCTGCCTGTCCGTGTTCGTATGTCCACCCGGCTATCAGCTGACGGTTGCGCATGTGGGCTTCTTCCACGTTCTTGCCTGCTTCGATACGTACAAGCTGCGTCATCAAGCCGTTCATGATGTACTTGTAATACTCTGCCTTATACGCTTCGCCGTCGGGCACCAAGCCCAGCTCCACCAATTTGGGGTCTGCCAGGTAGTACAGTCCGAAAAGGTCGGCACGAGTCTCTTCAAGCGTCGAGTCGTATGCTTTCAAAGCCCCCGACTCCGTGTTGGGAAGCAGCTTGCCCGAGCCGTGACCCAAGCATTCGTGCAGGTCTGTGTGCAGGTTGTCTGTGATGAAGCCGTATTTCTTTATCATCTCGCGCTCGGCATCGCTCCAAACGAACTCTTCGCTGAAGCCGTTCCCCTGCGAAGCCTTGTCGTATGCTTCCGTGATGTTCTCGATGGTGACAGACTTCGAGCCGTGGTCGCGACGAATCCAGTCGGCGTTCGGGAGGTTGATGCCTATGGGAGTAGACGGATAACAGTCGCCGCCCAGCATGGCAACGGTGATAACCTTCGCGCTCACACCTTTCACCTTTTCCTTCTTGAAACGTTTGTCCACCGGCGAATGGTCTTCAAACCACTGTGCGTTGTCGCTTATAATCTTCGTACGTTCTGTTGCCTCTTTGTTTATGAAGTTGACCGTCGATTCCCAGCTTGCTTTCATTCCAAGCGGATCGCCGTAGGTCTCGATAAAGCCGTTTACAAAGTCCACTTCCGAGGTGGTATCTTCAACCCAAAGGATGGAATAGGCATCGAAGGTTTTCAAGTCGCCCGTCCGGTAATATTCAATCAGCTTCTCGATGATTGCCTTCTGTGCGTCGTTCTCGGCAAAGGGCACGGCTTTTTGCAGCTCTTCGGTTATCTTTTCGATGGCTGCCGAATAGAGACCGCCCACCTTCCACACTTTCTCCACGATCTTTCCGTTCTCTTTCACGAGGCGGCTGTTCAGACCGTAAGAAATCGGAGAGATAGTGTCTTGCCCTGCCTTCATGGCAGTGTAGAAGGCTTCCACCTCTTTCTCTGTCATTCCTTCGCCGTAGTAGTTGTTGGCAGATGCCTCAATCAAATCGCGGTTGCCACTCTGCACGGTGCGTTTTGCGAGCACCGCAGGGTCAAAGATGACAGGGGTTATCTCTGCGACAAACTGCTCCAATGTCTGCCCTTCGCGCAAAGGAAGGTTCGATGCGTCTACCTGCTGCAGACAGCTTTTGAAGAACTCGGGAGTAAACGTGGGGATAAACTTGTCTTCCGCATAATGATGGTGAATGCCGCTCGAGAACCATACCCGTTTCAAGTAGGTCTCCAAAGCCTTGAACTGCGCATCCTCGCGGTCGCCCTTATATTCCTTATATATCGCCTCCAACGAACGGCGTATCGGCAGGTTGTAGCGGCAATTCTGGTCGAAGAGAATATCGCGCCCCATAAGGGCTGCCTCAGACAAATGATATAACAACTGTTTTTGTTTCAGCGAAAGCGATTCGAATCCCGGGACCTGATAACGAAGAATCTGAAGGTCTGCAAACTGGTCTACCACATAATTAAAATCTCTTGCCTGTCCTTTCTCTTCTTTCGAACCGGCGCAAGCAGTCAAAGCCATTGCTGTCATAAGCGATACTACTGTATTTCTCATATTTAATGATTATTCTTTTTTCACCGGCAAAAGTAGCGATTAAATCGAAGCCACGGGATATCTCCGATATTTTGTACTTTCGCCGCCGATATGTCAAGAGAGAGAAAATGGAAATCGCAGCATTAGTGTCGGGGGGTGTAGACAGCTCCGTTGTTGTCTATCAGTTGAAGGAAGCAGGTTTCAACCCGACCATCTTTTATATACGTATCGGCATGGAAGACAAAGACGGATATATCGACTGCCCCGCCGAAGAAGACATAGAAATAACATCTTACATCGCACGCAAATATGGTTGCCGCTTTGAGGTCGTGTCGCTTCACGACGAGTATTGGGACAAGGTGGTGAGCTACACCATCGACTCGGTGAAGCGGGGACTCACCCCTAATCCGGATATGATGTGCAACAAATTCATCAAGTTCGGTTGCTTCGAGGAGAAATGGGGGAAAGACTTCGACAAGATTGCCACGGGGCATTATGCCACGACGACAGAGATAGACGGGAAGGTGTGGCTGTCCACTGCCAAAGACCCTGTGAAGGATCAGACCGACTTTCTCGGACAGATCACCCGCCTGCAGATACGGAAGCTGATGTTCCCGATAGGGCATCTGATGAAGTCCGAAGTGCGTGCCATCGCGGCGGAGCAGAAACTGCCCAGTGCCATGCGTAAGGACAGTCAGGGGATATGTTTCCTCGGTAAGATCAACTACAACGACTTTATCGAACGTTACCTTGGCAAACGCCCCGGCAAGATCATCGAGCTGGAGACGGGCAAGATCCTGGGAAAGCACAACGGCTATTGGTTTCATACCATCGGGCAGCGCAAGGGGCTCGGACTGAGCGGCGGTCCGTGGTTTGTTATAAAGAAAGACATCAAGCATAATATCATATACGTATCCAACGGCTACGACCCCGAGACACAATACGGCAAGACCATCAACCTGCACGGCTTCGACTTCATCACCGAAGACCCCTGGGGGGAGTTTGCCGACGAGAAAGAGATCACCTTCAAGATACGCCACACGCCGGACTTTACGTCTGGGCGCATCCGTCGTATAGGAGACATCTATCGCATTGAGTCCGACGACAAGATACAGGGGATTGCCCCCGGGCAGTTTGGCGTGGTCTACGACAAGGAGCATCATCTCTGCCTTGGTAGCGGCATGATCACCGAATGACGCGCTCTGGTCTCCTCGGGCGATTATATGCGGGGCGTGGATATGCGTGTGTGCAAATAATCCGTACTTTTGCCCCGCTAACAAAAATCAAAAACACAAAGGACAATGGGTGGTTTTTTTGGAACTATTTCTAACTCGGCATGTGCTACCGATCTTTTTTATGGCACAGACTACAATTCACATTTGGGAACCCGCCGAGGCGGTATGGTGACTCTGCACGAAGGCGTATTCAAACGTTCGATTCATAACCTCGAAAACTCTTATTTCCGTACACGCTTCGAGGGCGATTTGGATAAATTCCAAGGCAACTCGGGTATAGGTATCATCAGCGACACCGACCCTCAGCCTATCTTTATCAATTCCCACCTCGGGAAATACGCCGTGGTGACGGTCGCCAAGGTGAACAACCTCGAGGACTTGCAGAGGGAGTTGCTTGAGAAAGGTTGCCACTTCTCCGAGATGAGCTCGGGCGAAACGAATCAGACGGAACTCATCTCTTTGCTTATCTCTCAGGGGAAGACCTTCGTGGAGGGTATCGAGATTGTGTTCGAGAAGATAAAAGGCTCGTGTTCGATGCTTGTGCTTACGGAAGACGGTATCATTGCCGCTCGCGACAAGTGGGGGCGCACTCCCGTGATGATTGGAAAGAAGGAGGGGGCTTACGCCGCGTCGAGCGAGCCTTGCAGCTTCCCGAACCTTGGCTTCGAGCTGGAGTATAACGTGGGACCCGGAGAGATTGTGCTGCTCACGGCAGACAAGATGACGCAGCTGCGCAAGCCGAACGAGAGGATGCAGGTATGTTCGTTCCTGTGGGTATACTACGGTTATCCCGTGTCGGAATATGAGGGCGTGAATGTGGATGCCTCGCGTTATGCAAGCGGTCTGGCTATGGCGAAGAAAGACGATGTGGATGCCGATTTCGTTTCCGGCATCCCCGACTCGGGCATCGGCATGGCTCTTGGGTATGCCGAAGGAAAGGGGATACCTTACCGCCGTGCGATTGTGAAATACACACCTACATGGCCGCGCAGCTTCACTCCGGCAAACCAGGCGGTGCGCGACCTTGTTGCCAAGATGAAGCTCATCCCGAACCGCCACCTGTTGAAAGGCAAGAGGGTCATCTTTTGCGACGACTCCATTGTCCGCGGGACGCAGCTTCGCGACAACGTGAACATACTCTATG
>CAVIFD010000008.1:13399-14273 GCA_963641545.1 bacterium
CTCTATGGCTACGGAGCCAAGGAGGTGCACATGCGCATCGGCTGTCCGCCCATCCTGCATGCCTGTCCGTTTATCGGCTTCTCCGCCTCCAAATCGCATCTCGAGCTGATTGCCCGCAGGATTGTCAAGGAGCTGGAAGGCGACGACGCAAAGGACTTGGACAAATACGCAACCACAGGAACAGAGCAATACAACCGTCTGGTGGAGCGTATCCGCGAGAAGCTGAACATTACGACACTGAAGTTTAACACCGTGGAAGACCTGCTCGCGTCTATCGGTCTCCCGAAGGAATGTGTCTGCACACATTGCTACAACGGCAACGGTTGTTTCTGATTTCATCACGAAAAGACATAAAAGCATACTTATATGACAGTATTGGATAGATTTCTGCGGTATGTCACCTTCGAGACGCAGTCGAGCGAAGAGACGCATACCACACCGAGCACTCCGGGGCAGAGAGTGTTCGCCGAGGCATTGGTGAAAGAACTGGAAGAGTTGGGGATGGAGGATGTTTCCCTTGACGACAACTGCTACCTGATGGCAACGCTCCCTGCCAACACGGACAGGAAGCTGCCGACAATCGGCTTCATTGCGCATCTCGACACCAGCCCCGATATGTCGGGTAAGGATGTCACTCCGCGCATTGTCGGCTACGAGGGTGGCGACGTTGTGCTCTGCGCGAAAGAGAATATCGTGCTTTCTCCGAAGATGTTTCCCGAGCTGAACGATTACATCGGGCAGGACATTGTCGTGACCGACGGGCGGACCCTCTTGGGGGCTGACGACAAGGCGGGCGTGGCTGCCATCATCGGGGCTGCACAATACATGAAGGAGCATCCGGAGATTGAGCACGGGAAAATACGCATAGGCTTCA
>CAVIFD010000009.1:0-13796 GCA_963641545.1 bacterium
CTCGAAGATGAAGCGCGTCCATGCTGTCTGCATGGGGGGCAGCGCCGTGCTGAAGATGAGCGGGCGCATACGGTTGACGAGGTAGTCGCGCACGACGCGGCTGCACACCACGTATGCTCCCATCGAGGCGAGTGCCTTGCCGAAGGTGCCGACAAGGATATCGATGTCTTGCGTGCAGCCCTGCTCCTCGGCAATGCCCAGTCCGCTCTCCCCGCGCACGCCGACGGCATGCGCCTCGTCCACATAGAGGCATACGCCCTCGTAGCGTTTCTTTATGTCGACCAACCTTCGGAGGTCGCACACGTCGCCATCCATGCTGAAGACGCTCTCGGTGACGATGAAGGTCTGCTCGTAGCTCCCCGCACTCTTTCGAAGGAGCGTCTCGAGGTGGTCGTAGTCGTTGTGGCGGTAGCGCTGGAACGGCGCACCGCTGAGAAGCAGTCCGTCGATGATGCTGGCGTGCACAAGGCGGTCGGCAAGTATCAGCGTATGCTTGTCAGCCAAGGCGGGGAGTATACCCGTGTTAGCGTGATAGCCGCTGTTAAAGACCAAGGCAGCCTC
The DNA here is from genome assembly GCA_963641545.1 of bacterium. Lineage (GTDB taxonomy): Bacteria > Bacteroidota > Bacteroidia > Bacteroidales > Tannerellaceae > Parabacteroides. The sequence goes on from CAVIFD010000009.1 coordinate 562, forward strand.
GCGGCAGAAACGCCCCGCTATCAGCCCTTCGAGGGCGGCATAGACTCGGAAGTTACCCGTCAAGAGGCGCGACGACGAAGAGGAGAGGGGGTACTGCTCCCTCTGCCACTCTTCCATGAACTCCCGCCGCAGGTCGCCGCGCGAAGCCAGAGCGAGGTAATCGTTCGAAGAGAGGTTGAGCATCGTGCGAGAATCCGCCTCGATGAGCCCGCCACGGTGCGTCACCGTCGGCAGCTGTCGGTAGCTGCCGCTCTCCTTGAGCTTATCTAAAACAGTGCTGTAGTCTTTCATTCCGATATACATTTTATCAGCCCCGTCGTCAGCCTGTGCAGCTGCTCGGGCGTGATTATGAATGGCGGCATGAGGTAGACCAGTCTGCCGAAGGGCCGTACCCATATACCTTCTTCCACGAACCGCCGCTGGAGCACAGCCATGTCCACCGGCTTCTTCATCTCCACCACGCCGATGGCTCCGAGCACGCGCACCTCCTTCACACCTTCGAGCGACCGCGCCGGCGACAGCTCTCTCTCCATCTGCGTCTCTATGGCTTTCACCTTCGCCTCCCAGCCGCTGCCGAGAAGCAACGACACCGAAGCCGAGGCTACGGCGCACGCCAGCGGATTGGCCATGAACGTCGGTCCGTGCATGAAGCACCCCGCCTCACCGCTGCATATCGTGTCTGCCACCTCGCGCGAGGTCACCGTAGCCGACAGGGTCATGTATCCGCCCGTCAGAGCCTTGCCGATACACATGACGTCGGGCACCACGCCGGCATGCTCCCATGCAAACAGCTTCCCCGTGCGGCCGAAGCCCGTCGCTATCTCGTCGAAGATGAGCAGCACGCCGTGCGCCCTGCATAGCTCCCTTGCGCGGACAAGGAAGGTGGGGGAGTAGAAATACATCCCGCCGGCACCCTGCACGACGGGCTCAAGGATGAGCGCCGCAAGGTCGGCGGCATGCTTCTCCAGCAGATCCTCCAGCGGTCGCATCGCGCTCTCGTCCCACGCGTCGCGGAACTTCACGGATGGCTGCGGGATGAAATACTGCACCGGCAGACTGCCCGCGAAGATCCCGTGCATGCCGGTCACGGGGTCGCACACCGACATGGCATGCCACGTGTCGCCGTGGTATCCGCTGCGTATCGTGGCGAACCGGTGCTTGCGGCTTTCTCCCCTCGACTGCCAATACTGTATTGCCATCTTCATTGCCACCTCCACGGCAACGGAGCCGCTGTCTGCAAAGAAGATCTTCTCCATCTCCGGCGGCAGTATGCCGAGCAGCTTCTCTGCCAGCTCCACCGCCGGCTCATGGGTGATGCCTCCGAACATTATATGACTCATCTTCTCTATCTGCCGCGCGGCTGCCGCGTTGAGCACAGGATGGTTGTAGCCGTGCACGGCTGCCCACCACGACGACATACCGTCGATAAGCCGCCTGCCGTCCCTCAGCACTATCTCCACACCCTCGGCACGTTCCACCGCGTACACCGGCAGCGGGTCGATGGTCGATGTATAAGGGTGCCACACGTGCTCCCTGTCGTATCTCAGTAGTTCTTCTGTTGTCATAATGTTTTTATCCGACCCAGTCGGTATCACGGGTTAATGAATATCCTGCTTCGGTGAACAGCTCGCGGTCTTCCTCCACGCGGCTGCCGATGGTTGTGAGCAGATCGCCGATGATGGCGGCGTTCACACCCACGTACAATGCCTTCCGCTGCGTCTCGCGGCTCAGCTGCGCCCTTCCGCCCGAGAAGCGGAGGTACGCCTCGGGGTTGATGAAGCGAAACAGGGCGACGGTGGTCAGCAGCTCCTCTTCCGTCAGCGGCGGCGTTGCCTCGAGAGGTGTCCCCGCGATGGGGTGCAGCAGGTTCAGCGGGATGGAAAGGATGTGCTCACGCCTTAGCAGGAGTGCCATCTCGATGCGTTGCTCCATCGTCTCGCCCATGCCTATGATGCCGCCCGAGCAGATGCGGAAGCCCGCCTCGCGCGCCGCGTGGATCGTCTCAAGCTTCTGCTCGATGGTGTGCGTGGTGCACAGCGAAGGGAAGTAGGAGGGGGCTGTCTCGATGTTACAGTGATAGTTCTCCACGCCGCTTTCGCGCAGTGCCCTGAGGTCATCTCCATCGAGCAGCCCGAGCGAGGCGCAACACTTGATGCGGCTTGCCTTCTTGATGCTGCGCACGATCTCCGTTATCTCCGCGATCTCTTTCTTCGAGGGACGCTTGCCGCTGGTGACCAAGGCGAAACGCCCTATCCCCTGCCGCTCGTTGTATGTGGCATGGCGCACGCACTCCTCCGCGGGGAGCAGGGGGTAGAGGGTCACGCTCGTGTGATGGTGACCGCTCTGTGCGCACCACTTGCAGTTCTCGCCACAGTTGCCGCTCTTGGCATTGATGATGGAGCAGGTGTCGAACCTGTCTCCCATGAAATGGCGCGTGATAAGGTGGGCGGCGTCATACAGCGCCGCCTTGTCCGCGCTCTGCGAGAGGGCAACGGCTTGCTCCATGCTTATCTCGCCCCCTTCGATGACTGTCTTCTTCAGTGTCTCAATCATATTCTCTCATGTGTTTGTATAAACGAAATCGCGGAAGACCGCCGGCCTACAGCCGCGACCTCCCGCAATTTCGGAAATGTCCTTTTCTGTCGTATGTGCACGCACCGCCTCGGCAGGCTGACCGGCAGTCTGCTGTGGGAGTATCGTTTCGAGCAGTAAGAGCACCGGAAAGCTGCCTCCCGAGCTGTCGGAAGAGCGCGCCGCCCCTTCGTCGTCTTCCTCGTTATGCATGCTGCCCAAGGTGGCGACGGACGTATGTATCGTGCTGCCCTTTACCAACGAACGGTCCGACACGTTTGCCGAGAGCTGCCCGATCGTCACCGCCCGCCTTACGCTGACGAAAGCAGCATACCCCTTCCGGCTCCATCGTCTGAAGCGGAGAGCATCGCTGCGGTATGTACACTGCTTTCTCATTCGGCGGAGGGGTGTTATGCCACCTTTTCAAGTTTCTTCATCACTGCGAAGATGAACAGGAACGAGAGCAGGCACAGTGCCACGAGCACGCCCCATACACCTACCAGCGGGATATGCTTCCACAGCAACCCGGGGATCATCACGAGGAAGTTACCGATGGCTGTCGCGCCAAACCAGCACCCCATCATCACGCCCTTGTACTTCGGGGGCGCAACCTTCGACACGAAGCTGATGCCCATGGGCGAGAGCAGAAGCTCGGCGAACGTCAAGACGAGGTAGGTCGACACCAGCCAGTTCGGCGACACGCGTCCGCCGCCGTCGTAGGTAAGACCTACCGACGAGCATACCATGATGATATATCCTATTCCGGCAACGAGCATGCCGAGACCTATCTTCCTCGGTGCCGACGGCTCCTTGCCCTTGCGCGCAAGCCATGCGAACACTGCCATCGACACAGGCGTGAGACCTACCACGAAGCAGGGGTTGAACTGCTGGAAGAGCGGTGCCTCGAGGTCGATGATGCTGCTGCTCGTCGTGAAGAACTTATACCCAAGGAAGGCAACGCAGAGAAGTATCACCGCGCCCGAGATAAACTTGCCCCTCTCTGTCTTTGCGCCGGCGAGAGCAAACGCCGCGTAGACGATGAAGATGCAGGCAACAAGGTTGGTCACGTCGAAGAGCATACCCGTCAGACCCGTTGCCTGTGTTGCCGTGAAGTCGCGGGCGAAGATCGTGAGCGTCGCGCCGTTCTGATGGAACGCCATCCAGAAGAATATCACGACGACGAACACAAGGAAGAGAGCCACGAGGCGGTCTTTCGTCTCCGCCGGCGAGATGGTCTCCGCGCTGCCCGTCACGGCTTGCTTCGCATCCTTCAGGGTCTTGTTCTCACACACGCCGGCGAAGGTGCTCTTGAAACCGTAGTATATAAGTATGGAGACGATGAGCGACACGCACGCCACGCCGAAGGCGAAATGGTACGAGTCGGCAACGCTCACTCCGAGTGTGTTCTGCGCGTAAGCCATCATCTTCACTGCGGCAGTCGGGGCAAACAGCGCGCCGATGTTGATTGCCATGTAGAAGATCGAGAAGGCGGCATCGCGCTTGCCTTGCATCTCGGGGCTGTCGTACAGGTTGCCCACCATCACCTGCAGGTTACCTTTGAAGAGGCTTGTCCCCACGCTGATAAGCACGAGAGCCGTGCCCATGAGCATTATCGCCGGCGTGTTGTTTCCGGCGGGAACGGCAAGGCAGAGATAGCCGATGAACATCACGAAGATGCCCAGCGTGACGCACTTGTTGAACCCGATACGGTCTGCTATTGCCCCGCCCAGGATCGGGAGGAAGTAGACAAGCATCAGAAAACTTGAATAAACGGTAGTTGCCAGACCCTCGTCCCAACCGAAGTTGGCTTGGAGGAACAGCAGAAAGACGGCGAGCATCGTGTAGTATCCGAAACGCTCGCCGGTGTTGGCTAAGGCTAATGCGTATAAGCCTTTTGGTTGTCCTTCAAACATGATATTGAAATTAGATGATTATTGAATGATCTGCTTTATTGCGCCTGTCTCCGGATAGAAGTAGACCTTCACCGGCGCTTTCTTGTCTTCGAACATCACGGGTGCCAGCCCCTCGCGCGTGCCGAACTGCGTTATCTGAGCCTCTCCCTTGTAGAGCGTCTTGCGGTTCATGCTGATCTCGATGCTTGCCTTCCCGGGTATGTTGTAGATGATTCCCTTCATCGACTTCTCTTTCTTCTCGGCTTCCTTCGCGTCGAGCACAGGGGCGCGGTCTGTTGCCTTGAGGTTCATATAGACGGGCGTGCCGCCAAGGTCGTCGGCATCCACTATGCCCATCTTCCGTGAGAAGCGAAAGAGCACCTCGCCCTCAAGGTCGTCGTACGGCGTGATGCTCACCTCGTAGTGCGTTGTCTCTCTTGTCTCGATGCCGGTGAACAAGTTTGTCAGCGACTTCTCCTGCTCCTCCAGCTGCTGTATGACGAGCTTCATCGCTTCGCCGTCGGGCGGCAGATTGTCTGCCTCACCCGTCAGTATGTTCAGGCGGCTCTCGCGTATGCGGTATATCTGCTTGGCAGCGACCTCTGCCTGCCGTGCCGTCGAGCCTGCCATCAGCAGTTCCTCGGAGAGGACGGACGCGTCGGTCACCTTCGCCGGCTTCTTCGCGCTCTTCTGTATCGTCTCGAGAGGCGACTCTTCGGGTGTGTATTCCGCGTTGATGGAGCAGAGCAGCCCTTCTTCCGTCAAATAGGCGTAGGGCGCAACCGTGCCGCCCTTGAACTCCACGATGTAGGTGTTGTCCGCATCCGGCACGCCGTGGTTGATCAGCGTCAGCTTGCCCAGCTCGTAATGCACCTCGTCTTCCGTGACGGCATCCTTCACGCCAAGGTATTTCTCGGCGTATTGGTAGTACGGACCTGCCTTGCAGACCACCTTGGTCACCTCTGCGTCGACCACCAGCTCGGTCTTCGGCAGCGAATAGGTTATGCCGAAGTTATTCGCCTTGACGGCGTTTTTCTTCACCACCTTGGTTTGCGCCGCGAGCGGCAGGCATATCAGAAGGCACGCAGCTATGATCAGATTTTTCATATCCCGATAGTTTTTGTTTCTGTTTCCCTTAAAAATGATGACCGCAAAACTATGAAATATTTCGTTTGCGGCAAACCACGCCCTCCCTTTTGTCCCATTCCAACCGTTGATCGCGATCAATGCATATATTTGTTAATAAAAGAGACCGTTGATCGCAGTCAACGCGTACTTTTCATTTTCAAAGTGACCGTTGATCGCGATCAATGCATATATTTGTTAATGTGAGAGACCATTGATCGCGATCAACGCCTATATCCATTAACAAAAGTGCACATTGATCGCGATCAACGCATGTTTTCATTAACAAAAGTGCACATTGATCGCGATCAACGCATGTTTTCATTAACATAAGTGACCATTGATCGCGATCAACGCATGTTTTCATTAACAAAAGTACTCATTGATCGCGATCAATACCTTCCCGCGAACTGTCGGCAGCCAAGCCCGCCACGGCATCGGGAAGAGGGAAGAGGGTTTTTGCGTACATTTGCGCGCCGAACAAAAAGCACTGATTGTAATGCCACTGAATTTACAAAGGAACTTACCCGCCATCGAGCTTCTCAAGAAGGAGCACATATTCGTGATGGATTCGCTTCGCGCCTCGAAGCAGGATATACGCCCGCTGCGCGTGGTGGTGCTCAACCTCATGCCGCTGAAGATAACGACGGAGACCGACCTTATCCGCCTCCTCAGCAATACGCCCTTGCAGGTGGAGCTTCACTTCATGAAGATAAAGGGGCACACGCCCAAGAACACGCCCATAGAGCACATGAAGGAGTTTTACAAGGACTTCGACGAGATCTCGGGCGACTGCTACGACGGGATGATCATAACCGGTGCGCCGGTGGAGCAGATGCCGTTCGAGGAAGTGGGCTATTGGGATGAGGTGACGACGATATTCGACTGGGCACGCACGCACGTGACCTCCACGCTCTATATCTGCTGGGCTGCGCAGGCGGGGCTGTATCATTTCTACGGCGTGAGGAAGCATGCTCTTCCGGCGAAGATGTTCGGCGTGTTCCGCCACACGCTTCGCGAGCCGTACCTGCCCATCTTCCGAGGCTTCGACGACGAGTTTTACGTGCCCCACAGCCGCCACACGGAGGTGCGCCGCGAGGATATAATGAAAGTGCCGGAGCTGACGCTGCTCTCCGAGAGCGAGGAGTCGGGGGTGTATATGGTGATGTCGCGCGGCGGGCGCGAGTTTTATATCACGGGGCATTCGGAGTATTCGCCCTACACGCTCAACGACGAATATATCCGCGATTTGAATAAGGGGCTTCCCATCACCATCCCGCATAACTACTACCGCAACAACGACCCCGCGCAAGGTCCCGTTGTGCGCTGGCGCGGCCATGCGAACCTGCTTTTCACCAACTGGCTGAACTATTACGTCTACCAGGAGACGCCGTTCAACACCGAAGACATCAAGCACCTCGGGGATCTGTAGGAGAGAGGCGAATGAAAGAAACTCCCCGACACATAGAGCTTCTCTCGCCGGCAAAAGACCTCGTATGCGGCATTGAAGCCGTCCGCCACGGGGCGGATGCCGTGTATATAGGTGCGCCGAGGTTCGGTGCGCGTGCCGCCGCAGGCAATTCCACTGACGACATACATGCCCTCTGCGAATATGCGCACATCTACGATGCCCGCGTGTATGTCGCGCTCAACACCATCCTTCGCGACGACGAGCTGCGGGAAGCCGAACGTCTTATCCGCGAGCTGTATCACGCCGGTGCCGACGCGCTGATTGTGCAGGACATGGGTATCACCCGCCTCGACCTGCCGCCCATACCGCTGCACGCAAGTACGCAGACCGACAACCGCACACCGGAGAAGGTGCGTTTCCTTGAGGCGGCAGGCTTCACGCAGGTGGTGCTTGCCCGCGAGCTTTCGCTTGACGAGATACGGGCGATTGCGGGGGAGACAACCGTCCCGATAGAGGTGTTCGTGCATGGTGCGCTGTGCGTGAGCTTCAGCGGGCAGTGTTATCTCAGTGCGGCAATGACGGGCAGGAGTGCCAACCGCGGGGAGTGCGCACAGTGTTGCCGCCTGCCCTATACGATGACGGATGCCGAGGGGCGGGAGATTGTGCGGGACAAACACCTGCTGTCTCTTCGCGACATGAACCGCTCGGAAGACATCGAGGCACTGCTCGATGCCGGCGTCTCGTCGCTGAAGATTGAAGGCAGACTGAAGGATGCCTCCTATGTGAAGAACGTGACGGCATACTACCGCCGAAAGCTCGACGCCATCTTCTGCCGGCGCAGTGAATACGTCCGCGCCTCGGCGGGGAGAAGCACATACACCTTCGAGCCGTCCGCAGAGAAGAGCTTCAACCGCGGGTTCACCTCGTTCTTCCTGCACGGGAGGGAACGAGACATCACGGCGTTCGACACCCCCAAGTCGCTTGGCGAGCCTGTCGGACGGGTGAAGGAGCTGAAAGGCGGCTCGTTTACCGTGGCAGGCACGAAGCAGCTCGGCAACGGCGACGGACTGGTGTTCTTCGACAGCCGCGGCAACCTGGAGGGCTTTCGCGTGAACAGGGTGGAGGCAAACCGCGTCTTCCCCCTCGAGATGCCGGCGGTGAAGCCGAAGACATTGCTCTACAGAAACTACGACCAGGCGTTCGAGAAGCTGCTCGCGAAGCCTTCTGCCCATCGGCGGATAGGGGTGAAGATGGAGCTTCTCGACAATCCTTTCGGCTTCACCCTCGTGATGGAAGACGAGACGGGGGCGCGGGTGATGCTTGCCGAGCCTTTCAAGAAAGAGTCTGCCCGCAGCGATCAGACGGACAACATACGCGCGCAGCTCTCGAAGCTCGGTAATACGCCCTTCGAAGCCCGTTCTCTTACCGTTCGAATGAGCGAGAACCTGTTCGTCCCCTCGTCGCTCCTCGCAGATATGCGCCGGCGGGCTGTGGAGAAGCTGCTCTCGGCACGCAAGATCCGCTACCGCCGCGCGGCGGCGCGTAAGACAGACCCCCTGAAGGAGCTTCCGTATACCGAAAAGCATCTGACGTATCTCGGGAACGTGTCGAACCGCTCGGCGGCAGATTTCTACGCGGCGCACGGGGTGGAGACCGTGGACGAGGCGTTCGAGCTGAAGCCGCAGCGGGGTGTCCCGCTGATGTTCGCGCGGCACTGCCTGCGCTTCAGCATGGGATGGTGCCCGAAGCATCAAAAGGGGAAGTCTCCCTTCAAAGAGCCGTACTACCTCACGTATAAAGACAGCCGGCTGCGCCTTGAGTTCGACTGCCGGCAGTGCCGCATGCTGGTGTATGGGGAGCTTTAGCCGCTAAAACATCTCTTCGAACAGAGCGCACAGCCGCGCCTTGGCAAGACTGAAGTCCTGCTCCTCGCCGAGTTCCTTTTGCAGCGATGTCACGCCCTTGTCCGTAAATCCGCAGGGGTTGATAAGGGAGAAATAAGACAGGTCGGTGTTGATATTGAGCGCGAAGCCGTGCATGGTGACAAACCTGCTGCTCTTCACTCCTATGGCGCATATCTTACGCGCTCGCCCCTTCACCTCGGGCTCGATCCACACGCCCGTAGCTCCCTCGAGACGCTCGCCGCGCAGTCCGTAGAGCGCGAGAAAGCGGATGACCACCTCCTCCAGCCTGTGGATGTATTGCTTCAGCCCCAGTTGCCAGAGGTCAAGATCGAAGACGGGATAGCCCGTCACCTGCCCGGGACCGTGATACGTGATGTCGCCCCCGCGGTTGACATGAAAGAGCGTGATGCCGCGCTCTTCGAGTATATGTTCGGGGATTAAAAGATTACTCTCCTTCCCGCTCTTCCCGATTGTCAGCACAGGAAGGTGCTCGCAGAAGAAGAGGTGGTTTTCTTCACGTGTTCCCTCTGCCTTTGCACGAAGCAGGGCTTCGAAGGCAGCGGTCTGAACACAGAGCGCATCGGCATAACCGATGCGCCCAAGGTCGTGAAAAGTAAAACTCTTCATATAGTGTCAGACTGCTATTGTTTTCTCCACAGACGCGTCATGTCTTCAAGCGTCTTGCCCTTTGTCTCGGGAACGAGCTTCCATACGAAGGCGGCAGCCACTATGCAGATGATGCCGTAGAGGGCATAAGCGAAGATATGACCGAAGCCGTCGCCGGGCGTCAGCTCCATCTCGTACATCGGGACGAACGTCGAGCTGACGATGAAATTGAACACCCACTGGAATGCCACGGCAATGGCAACAGCACCTCCGCGTATCGTGTTGGGGAAGATCTCTGCGATAAGAACCCAGCATATCGGTCCCCACGAGAACATGAAGCATGCGGCGTAGACCATGATGGACACGATCTGAAACATGCCGCTCCATGCGAAGGCGTTGCTGAGGGCGAAGCTCAAGGCTCCTGCCGCCATGCCAAGGGAACCGAAGATGAGTAGCGGCTTGCGGCCAAACTTATCGACGGTGAACACAGCCACGAGAGTGAACGAGATGTTGACAATACCCATGATGACGGTACGCAGCATAGGGTCGCCGGCACCCACCGACTCGAAGATGCGCGGAGCATAATAGAGCACGGCGTTGATACCCACCGCCTGCTGGAAGACGGAAAGCATTATGCCGATGAAGATGACAAGAAATCCGTAGGTGAGAAGCTTCTCTTTCTTCTCTTCCACCGTACCCTTGATCTCGGCAAGGATGCTTTTTGCTTCTTCCTCACCGTTGATGCGCGTGAGCACCCTGAGAGCCTTGTCTTCCTTACCCGTCATTGCGAGATAACGCGGTGTCTCCGGCACAAGCATGATGAGGATGGTGAAGAGCCCCGCAGGATACGCCTCGCTGACGAACATACTGCGCCATCCCGTCTCCATTGTCCAACGTGCAAAGTCCGGACATGTCTCCTTGGCATACTGCACGATGAGGTAGCTCACGAAATACACCACGAGCTGTCCGAAGATTATGGCAAACTGGTTCCACGACACAAGCATGCCGCGAATGCGGCTCGGCGCAATCTCGCCGATATACATCGGGCAGATGGCAGAAGCAAGACCCACGCCCACACCGCCAAGAATGCGGTAGAAGTTGAAGGCAACGAGCAGCGACATCGTCGGTTTGCCATATTCATAGAAGAGAAACTCGGGATACCATGAGCCGAGAGCCGAGAGGAAGAACATAATACCGGCACACACCAACGCCTTCTTTCGTCCGAGACGGTCGGCAAAAAGACCCGACAACGCACTACCGATGATACATCCGATAAGAGCACTCGACGAGGTTAAGCCGTGCAGCACCTTGGTGTATTCAAAGTCGGTTGCTGCCTCGAAGAACTTTTGGAGCCCTCCCTCTGCACCCGAGATAACCGCCGTATCATATCCGAACAGCAATCCTCCGAGGGTGGCAACAAGGGTGACACCTAAAATGTAACAACTATTGCTTTTCATTTCTATCAGACTAAAAAACAGAGAGCGACTCCCTGAAGTTTGGGAGTCGCTCTTTGCTAAACAAAAAAATTCAGATGTATAGATTGACTATCGTTTCATACAACTCCTGCTTGCCGCTGATCTGCTTCGGCTCGCCGTCGCGAAGAGCAATCTTGTGCAGGTCTTCGAGTGTCAGCTTGCCGTCTTCGAAAGCCTTTCCTTCGCCGCTGTCGAAACTTGCGTAGCGTTCTGCACGCATCTTCTTGTAGTCGGAGTGCTCAAGGATGGCAGCCGCAGTTATCAAGCCGCGAGCAAAGGCATCCATACCGCTGATATGAGCAATGAAGATGTCGTCGAGGTCTGTTGAGTTACGACGGGTCTTCGCGTCGAAGTTCGTTCCGCCTGTCGTCAGGCCGCCACCCTGAAGGATGACAAGCCATGCCTGTGTCAGTTCGTAGATATCAACGGGGAACTGGTCCGTATCCCAACCGTTCTGATAGTCGCCGCGGTTTGCGTCGATGCTGCACAGCATACCTGCGTCGGCAGCTGCCTGCAGCTCGTGCTCGAACGTATGACCTGCCAAAGTAGCGTGGTTCACTTCGATGTTCAGAGCGAAGTCTTTGTCCAGACCGTAGTGGCGCAGGAATCCGATAACCGTCTCCGAATCCACGTCGTACTGATGCTTTGTCGGCTCCATAGGCTTCGGCTCAATAAGGAACGTACCCTTGAAACCGTTCTTACGACCGTAGTCGCGCGCCATGGTCAGCATCATTGCAAGGTGATCTTTCTCACGTTTCATATCGGTGTTCAGAAGGCTCATATAACCTTCGCGACCTCCCCAGAACACGTAGTTTTCGCCACCAAGCGCGATACATGCGTCGATTGCGTTCTTGATCTGCACGCCGGCGCAGGCAACTGTCGGGAAGTACGGGTTGGTTGCCGCACCGTTCATATAACGTTTGTGTCCGAACACGTTTGCAGTGGACCACAACAGCTTCTTTCCTGTTGCCTGCTGCAAACCTTTCGCATGTTCAACCATTGTATGCAGGTCTTTTTCAAACTCTGCCAACGTAGGAGCCTCGTCAACCACGTCAACATCGTGGAAGCAATAGTAAGGAATGCTGCACTTGGTCATAAACTCGAAAGCAGCATCCATCTTGTGCTTAGCACGGCTGATGCGGTCGCTTGCTGTGTTCCAAGGAAACTTTTTCGTTCCGCCACCAAACTGGTCGCCGCCCTCGGCACACAGTGTATGCCAATAAGCCATGGCAAAGCGCAGATGGTCTTTCAACGTTTTACCCATAACCACCCTGTTCTCATCATAATAATGGAACGCCATCGGGTTCTTCGAGTCTTTTCCTTCAAACCGAATCTTTCCTATCCCGGGAAAGAATTCCTTTTCACCTTTATAAAAGTCCATACAATAAAAGTTTAATGATTTATACTCAGTGTACTCTCTCAATTTCTCATCAATGTCTCCAAGCGTTCTTTCCAAACGCTGTATGCCGCGCAGTATTTGTCTGCCTTCAGTCCGTCAGGCTCGATCACGTCGATCTTTTTCAGCGAGGCAAACGCTTCTTCCGCCGAACGGTATATTCCGGCACCTATCCCTGCGCCCTTGGCAGCTCCGACAGCTCCGTTGGTATCGTAAAGTTCGATTACTGCACCTGTCACGCCCGAAAGCGTATCGCGGAATATCGGGCTGAGGAACATATTCGCACTTCCGGCACGGATAACGCTTATGTCTATGCCCATCCCGTTCATTATGTCCATACCATACTTGAAAGCGAAGACGATCCCTTCCTGTGCGGCGCGGGCAATGTGCGCCTTGCCGTGTATGTTGAAGTTAAGCCCGTGCACGGAGCAGTCTGTCTGTTTGTTTTGCAGCATACGCTCCGCCCCGTTGCCGAACGGCAGGATGGAAAGACCCTCGGAGCCTATCGGCGCGGTTGCCGCCAGGTCGTTGAGCTGCGGATAGCTGATACCTTCCGGAGCAACGTTCCGCTTCACCCACGAGTTGAGAATGCCGACACCATTGATGCAAAGCAGCACGCCGAGGCGGGTCTGCTCCAGAGAATGGTTCACGTGGGCAAAAGTGTTCACCCTCGACAACGTATCGTAGTTTACATTTCCATTGACACCATACACAACGCCGGAAGTGCCGCCCGTGGCAGCAATCTCGCCCGGATTAAGCACATTCAGCGAAAGGGCATTGTTCGGCTGGTCGCCTGCGCGGTAGGTCACGGGCGTACCTTTCTTCAGACCCAGCTCCGAAGCAACGGAGCCGAGT
>CAVIFD010000010.1:0-2352 GCA_963641545.1 bacterium
GGGGTACGAAGCCATCTCGAAAACTTTCGAAACCACTTTGCGGGGGTGCAAAGCCCTTTCTGCAAGTGACGAAGCCACTTGCAAGGGTGTCTTTCCTTTTTTGAAAGTGAGTTAGAACGGCAATCCCGTTTTGTTGCCGCTATTGCGCGAAGAAGATTTCTGCTTTCCTTCCTCTTTGTAGTCGCGCTTCTTCTTTGTGGCTTCCTTGGGCTTGTTCTTTGTGATCTCCATCGGCTTTTGTTTCGTTATCGGCGTTGCTTTGACCTGCCAGGTCTCTTCCACCTGCCAATTCTTCATCACGTTGTACTTCACCGGCGAATAGAACACTTCTTCCGGCTGACGCTTGTCGGCATAATTGCCCGTATCCCATTTCCCGTTGCCGTTAAGGTCCACCACAAGACGCGCATAGTAGTTGTCCGGCTTCAGATCCATGAACAGCGCACCTCCGTCTTTCACTTTGGCTTTGCGCACAGGGGTGTCGCCACTGCTCAGCAGCTCGACATAAGCCGTTGTGTCCACCCCCACTATGTTGAGATACAAATGACCGTATTCGTCTTCCTTCTTAATCTTGAATTCGGCGGTATACGGCTTGTTCCATTTGCCGTACAGACTGAATATCGCTGCTGAATCTACGGACAGCCTATACTCTTCGCCGTATTTCCACTGTCGGCGGATGAAATAGCTCAGCGTGTTGACGGAATCTCTGAAAAAGTCGAAGTCTGCGGGCGACCAGACACTGTCCACCATCTGCTCAAGGCGGAAAACTTCCTTCCGGATGTCGAGCACAGGCTCGTCGAACGTCACGGAAACGGTGTCGAACAAATCCATCGACCCGGGAGCGTCTATTTGTGTGTTGAGGAAAGCGATAGGCTCCGGTTCGTCGCCTTTCTTTTTCTTCTTCTTATCCGGACGGCGGCGTAGGGCGAACTGAAGCGTGTCCGTCTGCGGACGGAGAATGTTCAGAGAGTCGCTCTTGGGGTAAGACAACTCCACCTGCAATGTATCCTGTTTCCATACCAGCGAATCGGTCAGCCAGAAGTTGACTCCCCGCCCTTCGTCCGTCTCCTGGATAAAGAACCAGTCTCCTTCGGGAGCGAAATTGATAGGCTTCGGCAGCGGGATGGTATCCAAAGGCGCGTTGAAGCGTATTGTCAGCATGTTTTCCTGTCCGCGTTCCGGCTTCAGGAGATACTGGCGCACGAAGTCTTCCTTGAAGAGGCGCAGCAGGATGTCGTCGGGGAGATAACGGGTGTAGCCGATTGTCCGGATCGTATCGATGGTCAGGCTGTCTTTCCAAATCGTATCCTGTCGCGTTGCCGGAACCTGTGAGGGGATGATGATGGAGTCGTGGAAGGCAATCTCTTCGCCGGACTGGTCGAACCTGTAGTCGCGGTTGACATCGTTCAGCGCGAATATGCGGTAGCTGCCCGGAGAGATGTTTCGGATGGTGAACGCCCCCTTGTCGTTTGTGCGCGAGGTGCGGTCGAAGGGCAGTTTCACAAAGGCGGAATCGTCGAGGTTCTTGTGCAGACCTATCGTGATGCCCGGCATCGGCTCGAGGTTCTCTGCGTTCAGCAGGATGCCGGATACCTCCATCGTATCGATAACGTCGCCGGTGGCAAAGGCAAAAGAGAAGTTCTCGAAGACGTTCTTCTCGTTGTTGTCGGAGATGGAATTGGTGAAATCGATGGTGTAGGTCGTGTTCTCTTTCAATGTATCCTTCAGCTCGACCGAAACCTTCTTGCCGACGGCGCGGATAACAGGCAGCTGCATTTGCGGCGGGGTGATAATCACATTTTCAGAGGGCTTTTCCAGTTGTATAAGCTCGTCGAACAGGATCTCCACCTTCTTCCCTTTGTAGTTCTTCTCGTTGGGGGCAGGGAGGCTTCTGACAAACTTAGGCGGTGTCTCGTCGTATGGTCCTCCGTTGGGAGAAGCCATATTGGCACACGAGTATATGCCCAATAACAAAAACAACCCGCACACTGCCGATATATATCTGTTGCCCATCTGATTCTTTTTTAGTCGGGGGGCAAAAGTAGAGAAAATAACTCAATGCAAACTTTGCTTCAAGCGCCTGAACCCGATCCTGCAATACAGGCATTTCTTTTTCTCGCAGTACTCGCGCTTCAGCTGAATGAGAGCCTGGCTGTCTCCGGCATGACCGACGTTGATCCCTGCCTGTGCAAAGGCGGAAATGATGGTGTTCCTCTCCGGCGGAAGGCATTCGAGGATGCGGATGGCGCGGTCGCAATACTCCGGCTGTTTGTTTCGCACGCCGTAAGCAAAGAGGATGGGGACAACCGTGTTTATAAGCAGGATGCACAGCGCGTTTTCTCCCACCGGCTTTTC